>NZ_JBIAGA010000009.1:0-12892 GCF_042869555.1 Nocardiopsis sp. NPDC006938
AAACGCTCGGCTGGGATACCCCAGCCGAGCGCCTCGCCAAGCTGCTCACAACGAGCAACTGACCTTACGTGTTGCGACGACTCCTAGAATTCGCCGTTCGGAGACGGCCCCCTCGATCTGGAACACCTGGTCGGCGGGGACACCGAACCCTCCCAGGAGAACTTGGACCACCTTGCGAGCGAGTCTGGCGGGACGGCGGCCCTCCACCAGCCTGAAGTCGCAGACGCACTGGCACGAGCTCGGAAACCGGATCGTCCCGGGGGCAGCGGTGCCGTCCCGGACCGGCGTGTTCACAACCATGGCAAGCCCTCTCGGCGAAGTGATGGCGTCGATCCTGGACGCCTCCTTGCCTAAGCCATGATGACTACGCAACTCAGAGAATGCAAGGTATGCATTCGCACTAATTGAGAAACCGGGATAGCTTGGGCCGAAGCGCCATCGACCATCGGGAGCCACACCCAGCGACGAAGGAGCCTGACCGTGCCAGCGAAGAAACCCACACGCACACTGCGCATGCGACGCTTGGCCGCCGAGCTGCGCAGGCTCCGCGAATCAGCTGGTCTCAGCCGCGAGGACGTCACCGCGGCGACCAGGATCAACGGTTCCACGCTCTACCGCGTCGAGTCGGCCCAGGCCCGCCCCCAGCTCCGCACCCTGCACACGTTGTGTGACCTCTACGGGGTGGACGAGGCCGAGCGGGAAGAACTGCTGGCCTTGACCAAGGACTCGGGCAAGCAGGGATGGTTGGAGACGTACCCCTCCGAACTGCCAACGGAGTACACCAACTACATCCTCTTCGAGTCCGAGGCCCGGACCATCCGCAACTACGAGTCCTTGTTCGTTCCCGGTCTGCTCCAGACCGAGGACTACGCTCGGGCCGTCATCCGGGGGACGGTTCCCCTCGCCACCGATGAGCAGGTCGAGGACCGTGTCCGTGCCCGTCTCCAACGCCAAGAGCTGTTGCACGGAACCGAACCGCTCCGACTGCGCGCCATCGTGGACGAGGCGGTGCTCCGCCGTGTCGTGGGCGGTCCATGTGTCATGCGCGAACAGCTACTCCACCTGGGCACCATGGCCAAATTGCCGCACGTGGAGGTACAGGTCATCAGGTTCGAGTCGGGTGCCCACCCGGGCATGCCCGGGTCGTTCGTGCTGATCGACTTCCCCGAGCCGGCCGACCCCGCCGTGGTCTACATCGACAGCATGGCTGGCGACCTCTTCCTCGAAGGCGACGTCGAGGTCGACCGGTACTCACTCATCCTGGAACAGTTGATCGGTGTGGCGCTCAGCCCAGACGAGTCGAGGCAACTCATCGGGACGGTGGCCGCGGGCATGACGGCAGAAGACTAGGAGGACGGGATGAGAAAGAACGACACGGAGACCGGCGAGTGGTTCACGAGTAGCTACAGCAGCGGCCACGGCCAGTGCGTCGAGGTCAAGCACCACGGTGGTGAGACCGCTGTCGCCGTACGCGACTCGGTGCACCCCAGCGAGGCGGCGCTCGGCTTCCCGGCAACGGAGTGGCGGGCCTTCCTCCGCCCCGCCGCCGGGTAGTCAGACACAGTCCCTCTCTTATCCAGAGCGAGCAGGGAAGGAACGTTCAGCGGCGGTTCCGGACGCGTATCCCGCGCGCCCAGAACACTTGAGGCCCCGAGCGTGCCGTCGAAGAACCCCGTCTGGTGGGTCTCGGCGTTCAGCGGGGCTCGCTCCAACGCCTTCACCGCAGGGTCAAGACGGGTCAAGGCCAACCATCCTGCCCTGGGCCACGCGGCGAGCCCTCTGTGTGAGTTCGGCGAATCCGCGCCACGCTCTCTGGAAGCGAGTTCATCTGTCTAGACGCGACCCCGAAACGAGGCGCGTAACCGCGGTTGACCACCGAACGCCTCGTCCGCGCCCGCGCCCCTGCTACGTGGACTCGATCCGAGCGACCTTGCGGCCTGCCTTCAAGAAGACCTGGACATCCTCCGATGAATGGTCTCCCGAGCTGAGGGCCTTGGCCACCACCTCGTTCAAGGACCGCTGAACGTCGTCCTCAGCGAGCGGAACGGCGTCCTGGCGACCACCGGTCTCGATGACGAGGCGAAGACCGTTCTGCTTGGCGATGCGGCGGGCCGCCGAGATGCTCGGAGTGAACTCCAAGGTCCGAGCGAGTACGGCTCCGACCGCCTCCTCCGCGGCTTTCGTGCTGATGACCGGTAGCGTTTCGACGGCACCGAACGTCCGGCGAGAGAACTGGGCCGTGAATCCGGCACGGGCAGCCATCGCGCTCTCGACCCCGTGCAGCGCGGCGACGGCCTCACCAGCCAAAACCTTCTTCAGGTCCATCGGGTGCAGCGTCTTGTCCTCGATCCGCGCGGTGACGACACCGATCTCCTGATCGCTCCACTCGGTCCAGGCGCTCAGGTAGGGGGCGACCAAACGGTCGGGGATCGACATGACCTTGCCGAAGACGTCCTCGGGTGTGGCGCTGAGGGCGATGTAGTTGCCCATGCTCTTGCTCATCTTCTTGCCGGTGCCGTCGGTGCCCTCGATCAGCGGCATCGCGGCGACGAGTTGGGGCTTCTGCCCGGTGATCTCCATGACCTTGCGGCCCATCTGCATGTTGAGCAGCTGGTCCACACCGCCGAGTTCGATGTCGGCGTCAATCTTGGCCGAGTCGATGGCCATGACCACCGAGTAGATGAACTCCGCGGTGCTGAGCCCTTGGCCCTGCTCCAGGCGGGTGCGAAAGTCCTCGCGTTGCAGCGACATCGACACCGGCACCTGGGCGAGGATCTCGATCAGTTCGGGGAGGCGGACCTCGGCGAGCCACGTGCTGTTGTGTTGGAAGTCCGCTCGGGCGAAGTCGAAGAACGGGCTGACCTGGTCCCGGTAAGTGGCCAGGTTCCGAGCGATGTCGGCGTCGGTCAGGGCCGGTCGGTCGCTGGACCGCCCGGAGGGATCCCCGATCTTCGCGGTGATGTCGCCGATGATCAGCACGACGTGGTGGCCCATGCGCTGGAATCGGCTCAGGACGAGCATGGGTACAGCGTGTCCCAGATGGACGTCGGCCGAGGTGGGATCGATGCCCAGCTTGACGATCAGGGGACGCCCCTCGGAGCCCGCCGACTCAATGCGCTGGCTCAGTCCTTCAACGGAGGGGAGGACCTCGACGGTACGGCTGGCAATCAACTCCGCCTGTTCGACGGGGCCGAGGTCGGACAGGTCCAAGTTCCTTCGGACGGCGCTCTCGGCGAGCAGCGCCTCGACGAGTTCGTCCGAGGAGAGGTCCTGCCGAAGCAGGCCGAGGGCGCGGGATATGGATTCACCGAGGCGTGTCATGGCGTCCTTGCACGGGAATGGGGAATGGGTCGTTTGATCGCTGTCAGAGTGTACCGGGGAGCTTCCCACGTGCTGTTCCGTCTCACGGCCACAGCTCTTTGACGTGCACGAGGAAGTCGACGAACCGACCTTTTTCCGTGTCCCATCGCCGCGATCCCTCTCGACAGGACTGGTGGATGATCATCAGCTCCTCGTAGGAGGTGTAGGTCATCTGGTACATGAGTTGGAACACGGGCGACAGCGCGGGCTCTCGTGTGTGGTCCGACGTGACCAAGCGCCGGATCTCGTCGGCGTCGGACTCCACGGTGATTCCTGATCCTGGAATGCTCTTGGAGGACTTTGGGTGCCCGTGGAACCCCAGGTTCATTCGGGTGTAGATCGCGGACAGTAAAAAATCACCGCGTAACGGGATATCTTCGTCGAAACGTTCTTTCACTTGTTGTGCGAAGCGCACATATTTGTGCTCGTCGACACCGAGTAGGACCAGGACCGCGTCGTGGCTCTGACCAAGGGAGACGAAGTCCGCGGCCATGAGGGCGAGGGACAACCGACGGCGAAACGTCATGGTCTCGTCGACGAGACCCCTCGACGCGTAGTAGGGGTGGTTGTCCTCTTCGGCCGCGTCGAAGTCAGCGTCCTCGGTGTAGCGGCCCAACAGGTACATGGTCGTCAACACGTCGGTGCTGGTGGCCTGATCACGCAGGACCCCGCGTGCGTCGTCGAACCCCAGCCGCGTGGCGAAGGTGCGGAACCGCTCGGCGAGCTCACGGGTGAACCCGTAGGAACGGGTGCGACCGTTGTAGGCGTCCATGTCCCCGAGGACGATCTGGCACGCCTCGCCGCCCTGTTGCAGGCGGACCATCTTCATGATCTGCGAGGCGCTGGCCATGTGGGGTGGCCCCGACATGCCGAACCCCGTGGTGATGATCCGTCTACGGATATCGGTCGTGACGAATCGGTCGGCCGAGTGGTGACACAGGTAACGGAGGTTCAGCTCGTCGCGCTCGATGCCGGCGACGGAGAAGTCGAACCGCCGAAGATCAAAGGTGTCGTAACCGAACTCCCGCACGACGTTCTGGTAGTAGTCCTCGGAGTAGAACACGGGGGGTGTGGACAACGGGGCCTCCTTGTTCGAGGTTCGTCACGAAGCGGTGGCGTCTTCGGGTGTGAGCACTGCCTTGAGGGGTCGGTCGGAGTCGGAGGTACGCATCCGTCCAAGGACCTCGGGGAGCTCGTGGAGGGGATAGCGGTCATGGGTGAGTATCGCCGCCCACGCCGGTCGCGCCGCGAGGAGGTGCAGGGCGTCGGCGAAGTCGTGGCCGACTCGGCGACAGAAGGAGAACGACCCGGTGATGGTGAGGGAACGACGGAAGACGTCCCTCAGGTCCCGGCCGAGACGGACACCGGGCTCGTAGGCGTTCTGCACCACCACGTGGCCTCCGTCCCGGACCAGTGAGAGAGCGGTGTCCAGTGGTTGGGCGTCGCGCCCGCTGGCTGCGTCCACCACGGCGTCGAAGCGCGAGCACGGGAAGGCGCCGACCAGGCCAAGGGTGGCGTCGAGCTTGTCCTGGAGCACCGCCACCCTGGACGTGTCACGCACCAACAGGCTGACGTGCCACCCGAGGTGGACGGCGTAGGCCGCCGTACAGATCGCCACAGCGCCTGAGCCGATGACGGCCAGACGACCACCGACGGTGGCGGGTAGGGCACAGCGAAGGCCGTGGATCGCGACGGCCAAGGGGTCGGCCAGGACTCCGTACACCAGGTCCGCATCCTCGGGCAACTCGGTCACGGCGGTTCGCGGGACGGTGAGGAAGTGGGCGAAACCGCCTGGAAGGTCCCACCCCAGACGCCGAAGCGCTGGACACAAGTGGGTCTCGCCACGGGAACAGCGGACGCAGCGGTCGCAGGGGATGAGGGGATCGACGACCACGGGGCGGGCCGAGGAGCCCTTGATGTCCCACCCGGTGACCTCGTGTCCGGGGCACCATCGGCGATCGGAAACGGGGATGGGTGAGCGGTTGAGCTTGGCGAGGTCGCTGCCGCAGACTCCCGCGAAGGCAACCTTCACCAGGACCTCGTCCGGCCCGGGTTTCGGAGGCTCCTGCGTCCGCCATCGCAGATGACCATCGAGGACGCTCCAGGTCCCCGTGCGGGGGTGCACGTGCCTCATGTGCCCTCCCCGAACAGAGCGGAGCCTGGGAGGTCCTCCACCCGCGCGAGCATTGGACCGTTCCAGTGCCGTACGCCGAACGCCAGGGTTCCGGAGCCACCTCTGCGTCGGACTCCGATGGCTCGGAGCCCGACCGCGACGGCGCCTCTCAGCTCGTCTCCTCCTCCGTCCCCGCAGTACGACAACCGGCCGGGGGCGATGGCCAGCTGGGCACTGACGCGGGCGTAGAGGTCGGGGTGGGGTTTGGTCCGTCGGGCTTGGCAGCTGAACACCGCGGCGTCCACGACCTGGGCCAAGCGGCAGTGGGGCCACTCCTGGGCGATGTCGGCGGAAGCATCGCTCAGCACCCCGAGCCTCATGCCTCGCGCTCGAAGGCCGCGCAGCAGGTGGATGACACTGTCGTCGGCCTCCAGCCGTTCGGCCGCTCGCCACCCCAGGAGCCGATCAACTTCGCTGGTCATGCTCGGGGCATCGCAGCGGCGCGCGAGGTGGGAGGCGAGTGAGGCCCGGGTCCGCAGCCGCCCGTCGTGGCGTTCGGCCCAGCTGTCGACGAGGAGCGTCTCGACGGCTTCGTGATGGGCTCCGGTGACGGTCGCGATCGCCTGCGCCATGGCGCGCCGGTCCTCACCCGTGGGGGCGTCCACGAGTGTGCCGAACAGGTCGAAGACGACGCCTTGGTGGGTCGAGGTCATCCTTCTCCTTCCGTGTCTGCTGCTTCCCTGTCGAGAGTGCTGAGCGGTGCGGTTCCGAACACTCACGGAAGAGCCGACCATTCGGGGTCTCCGGGGCTTACGGGTACGGCGAGCTACGTCCATGGGCGCTCGTACAGGTCGTGGTGCACGGCCATGACCTTCTCGTGTTCCGCACGGCGGTGCTCGGCGAAGTCCGCGCGCCGATTCGTGGAGTCATCGGTGTCCCCGTGGGTGACGGCTCGGTCCAGGGCCCTCAAGAACCGCTCGCCGTAGGAGTACGCGTTGCCGTCGGACCAGTCGAACCACACGGGTTCGGGTGCCAGCCCCTCATGCTGCTGGTACTGCTCGTACAGGTATCCGGCCATGGAGGTGATGGGCAGGAGACCGAGGTCGAAGGCGAGTTCGAGCTGGCCGGAGTGCGTGCCCCACTTGTAGGGCAGTATCAGCGCGTCGCAACCCACAGCGGTGTCGGCCACCTCTTCATCGGTGGGGAAGGGGGCGATGTCCACCTTCAGACGGGATTCCGCCACCGCCATCGACGAGATCAAGTCCCAGACCGGGCGTTCTCCGTCGTGTTCGAGGTTGACCGGTGCGGGAGCTCGTAACAGCATCTGGAGCTCCGTTTCGCGCTGCTGCCGTCCGAACCTCCAGTTGTGAAGCACCGTGGGGACGTCTCGGTTTTCGCGCAGCGACCCGAACATCAGGTACCGGAACCGGTGCTTGGCCCCTCTAGCCGGTGCCGGAAGCTCGTCGGGCGAGACCACGTAGCCGTGCGGCGCGACGACCGTACGCACGGAGGGTCCCAGCCTCGCGTGCAGTTCGGCCGCGGATCCCCATGTCAGACAGATGAACGGGACGTTCCACTCAACCAACGTGCGTAGCTTGCGCTGGTACGGCCGCCGTGAGGTGAACACCGGCGCCACGTCGTGGGCGGTGAACACGACGCGCCTCCCCGCACGAGCGCACTCGGACAGCACGAGCCTCAGAACGGCCAGGTCGTCGAACTCGACGTGGTGCAGGTGCAGTACGTCGAACCAGTTGAAGGGGCGTCGTGCGAGTACGTGCTTCAGGGTGAGGTCCCGGGGCACCCCCTCGGAACCGTTGAGGACCCGTACGTGCTCGCTGGTGAGTTTGCGAGCGTACGGGGTGCGTGCGGGGACGTGCGCCACCTTGAGGCGAGTCATCACGGCCTCCTCGCCAGGTCGAGCAGCATCTCGGCGGCTCGTCCAGGGCTGGCGTAGCCCGATATGGGACCGGAGAGCCGGCGTGCTCGCTCCCGGATCAGCGCGGAACCGGTCACCGTCTTCACCGCTCCGCGCAGTTCGTTGGGATCGGGTGGCCACGGGATCCGGACTCCACACCCGGCCCTCGAAGCCGCGTCTGCGACGTAGTGCTGGTCACGGCCGCGCGGTGCCAGCACCAGAGGGCACCCCCACCACAAGGCCTTGCTGACCAGCCCGTACCCGGCGGTGGACACCACGGCGTCCACGTGGGGAAGCAGCCGGGTGTGGGAACTGTAACCGGACACGACCGCGTTGGGAGGAACGTCGGCGTCCAAGTCGTGTTCGGCGGCCACGGTGGCGACGACGTCCACGTTCTCATCCGCCAGAGCGGAAAGGGTCTCACGCACCAGGGCGAAGTCGTCCTGCCAAGCGGAGCTGTTGGCGACGAGGACTCTTGGGCGCCTCTGTGTCCTGCTCGACCATGCCCCGGAGTCGGCGTCCGCTTCGTTCTCGTCCCATGGAGGAAACGAGGTCCGCGCCACGTAGCGGGGGAGTTCACGCCTCCCCCGACGTAGCAATGGGTGCCCGAGCAGGAACGTCAGGTGCGGCGACATCCGCAACCAGGACGCGTCCCCTGGGGGACGGGGCTCAGGACCCACGCCCACGCTGCCGCGCAAGTCGTCCCACCAACGACGATAGGCCTCGTGCTCCGGCCCATGACTCTCCCACCAGTTTCTGTACATGGCGTCCACCTCAGCACTTTCGTCGAAGAGGTAGTGCACGTAGGAGGCCCAAGCGATGTTTCGGGACTCGGCGGCCAGGCCCGCACCGACCACGAAGGAATCAGCCAGAATCGCGCTGGGATCGAACGAGGACATCGCGTCTTCGACCTCCAGGAACTCCGCGCGTACGCGCTCGCTGAGCCATGACCGGCCGAGGACCTCCGGGCCCAAGGCGTGTTCGTCGGACTTCCCTCGTTCGGACCAGTCGTAGGAGATGCCCGAGGTGTAGGAACGGAAGCCGACTCCCAGCGTTCTGGACAGGGGCTCCAACCGGCCGGGCCCGAGGAGCAGGATGTCCTTTCCTCGCCGACGCAGCTCCTGGACCAGTGGTACGACGGGATAGATGCTTCCTCGCTGTGCGTAGGGAATCCACATCACACGGTCCGCGCTCAGCACCCCAGACGTTCCCGGGGGCCTCATGACCGATTCCCCCGCAGTTCCGCGAGCTTCTCCGCAACTTGGCCGTCCATGATGACGCGCCGCGCCCGCTCATACCCCTCTTCCAGATCAGCGGCACACCCGGCGGCACGCAGGACCAGGGCCGCGTTGAGTGCGACGACGTGGACGTGCTGTGGGTTTCCTCGCCCCCTCAACGCTTCCACCGCCCATCGCAGTGCCTCGTCAGGGGTTTCGGGAGCGCTCAACTCACCCCTTCGGACCGCCCTCGCCCCGGGCATGGCTTCCGCTGGAAGGAACCGCGTCTCACCGACCTCGCCGTCCCGAAGCTCGCACAGGAGCGAGGAGTCACCCACGCCCAACTCGTCCGAGAAGTAGCCGGCACGGCTTTGTGATCCGACCACCACCGCGTCTCGTATACCGAGCTGGCGAAGCACCGACGCGGCCAGGTCCACCCTCGGGTGCGACAAACCGAAGACAAGCTTGTCACCGACCACCGGTGAGGCAAGACCAGCGAGCCCGAATCCGAAGGGGGTGAGCACGTGGAACCTCCCCCCGTAGACGCTGTCCAGGGTCGGGATCGTCTCCTCCACCGGAACGAAGGCGAACCCGTGTCGTCGCACCGCGCTCAACGCGGCCCCACTGGTTCGGCTATGCCGTAGGCCCATCCGTGAGGCGAAGTCTCGGGATCCCATGATCGAGGACGTCGCGTAGGAACCGACCTTGATCACGGAGGCGCCCCCGGCCGCCGCGACGATGGCGCTGGACGTGGAGATGTTGAACGTCTTGAGCCCCTTCTTGCCACTGCCCGCGAGTACCACGAGCCCCTGGACGCCGTGGTCCCGAGGGGTCGCTGGAGCGACCGTGTCGAGGAGGAGTGCCGCTCGGACGAGCTCCGTGACCTCGCTCTCGATGGGTCCGCGAGCCATCAGTCCGGACATCAAGGAAGCCAGGAGGTGGTCCTTCGTGAAGGACTTCAGCCCAAGGAGCTCGGTCAGGGATCCCGTCAGCAGACCGGGCGGCAGCGGAGACCCCAGACTGATTCGATAGATCGCTTCACGAAGCATCGCCGGTGGTGCGGTTTCCGGAGCGCTTCCATTTACCTGCGGGTACTCATCGGCGCACGTGGCCGGTCTCACGGCGTGCATCGTATCTCCTTCAGCGTTGGGGGGGTAATGGGGTCGCGCTTAAGCAGACAAGGAATATGAACTCAGGAAGTAGGGAAATTTTACAGGGAAGGCATTGAATCTAGAATACGAGATTCCCTCCGGACTAAAATGATCCCAAGCCAGACCGGAGACGCTCCGAGAAATCCTGCGTCTCCCATGACGGCGGAACGATGAACCGAACACCCCTTGGATTCTTTGAACCTTTTTATACGTCACGAGATCACCGCTTTTGACTAGGAAGAATATTCGACGCTTGAGTGCGCGAGGATCATCCTTCTTCTGAACCTCCGCGTGCCGGTGCCGTGATCAGTCGGCCTCAGCAGCGATACTCAGAAGAGGGAGTATGACCTGTTCAGTCGTTCGCCATGAAGTTGCTGGGGGTTGAAATGCGGATCTTCTACGACACGGAGTTCTGTGAGGACGGGGCGCGCCTGGACCTCATCTCGATCGGACTGGTTCGCGAGGACGGTGTCGAGTACTACGCGGTCAACGAGGACGTCGACGGGGAACGCGTCTTGAACAACCCCTGGTTGCGCGAAAACGTAGTCCCCCATTTGCCACTGATCAACGGATCCGGAAACGAAGGTTTCATACTGGACAGCGTGGATGACTCGGTCAAGCCGCGTTCGGTGATCGCGGACGAGGTAGCGGCGTTCATCTCGGTTACACCACGACCCAGTTTGTGGGCGTGGTTCGCGTCCTTCGATCACGTAGCTTTGACCTGGCTATTTGGCCCGATGGTTAATATGCCCGAGGGAATTCCGATGCGCACCAACGACCTCAAACAGGAGGCGGAACGGCTGGGCGACCCGATTCTTCCCGAGCAGCCGGCGGATCTTCACCACGCGCTGGCCGACGCTCGGCACAACCGCCTGGTCGCCGACCACCTCGATCGCCTCGCGGCCTCACCAGACCGTTGAAGCCCTCTCGTGGATGGCGCGTGAAGAGTCCCGGGCCATCCAGAGCCGACGGCCGCTGAGGGTCCGCAACCGTCGACGCCGAAGTCCGTGTGGGCGGAGTCCGCGTCACCGGTCAGGTCGACGGGTCGATCAAGCGTTTCTTGATGTAAACGGCTCGCCCGTTCCAAGGTCGTAGTGGTGTCGGTCGGCTCTGGTGTCACTGGGCCTCTTCCCCGTCGATGGCTCGGAGTCACCAGCGTCCCGCAAACAGTCGGGACAACCTATGCGCACACGCATAACCGCAGCGTTCGATTTATGCGTGGTGTTCGAATTACCTATCTTCACCAGCTCACATGAAGCAAACTTGGAAGCCCCCGCTTCAAGTGCTGACGGCCGTGATGATGACAGCGGCTGCGACCATGGAGATGTCCGTGCCCAACCCTTGTCGATCATGGGCTGTTGGTCGCGTGTGGATCTTCGATCGATCTGGTCATGACCTCATGTTCGGAAGCAGTCCCTCATGCTTCAGGGGCGAGCAGGGCCCCGGTTATCGCGTGTGTCTTGGCTTCCTGTAGGTTTTCAGGGCAGGAAGCACGACCTCTTTTGGTTCTGTTCGTGAGTGTGGGTTCTGGCACTGATCTTGTGACGTGGTGACAGCCCGTCACGCGTTGGGGTCGAGAGATCGGTTGCGACGAGGGACGAACGGAGTTCTTACGCAGCCTAGGACTACGGACTTCGTGACCCTTCGTGATCAGTCCAGAGGATCATTGCCAAAACCCAAGTTGGTGACCGATCCACTGATATCCCCGGGGCCGTCAACATCAAGCTCCTCTGACTCTCGTACTGCTTGAGGCGGTGCGTCGTCGCTGGCCGAGCACGGAAATCCCTGACCTCTGAAGGGCTGGGCGGTCTACCGTGGCGGCTATGCGTTCCCCCACCCCCCGTCAGTGGACCGCGATAGCCATCGCAACAGCGGCCCTACCCGCGCTCGCTCTCACCGCATGGCCGCTGGCCCCCTTCCTGGCCAACCTGGCGCCCGAGACCCTGCCCCTGAGCCGTATCTTGTGGGGACTATTTTTTGCCGCCACCCTGCTGGCCTCAGCCATCCTGGCCCGTTCCGGGGCCCACGGGAGTGTTCTGTGGTTGGGGTGGCTGATCATCTCCGCCTGGGTCGTTGCCATCGCTGCGGTCGGCGGGATCGTGCTCGTGGTCTGGCTCGTCCTGGGTTCCCCGAGCTTGGGGGAGCTCCCACGCCTCTCGCCCAATCAGCTAGACGCCATCGCAACCCGTGCCTTCGCCGTCGTGGCCGGTCTGGGTGGTGTGGCGTTGCTGATGATCGCCTACCGGCGACAGCGCACCGCTGAGAACGGCGAGCAGCGTGAGATCACCAAGCTGTTCACCGAACGCTTCACCACCGCCAGCGAGCAGCTGGGCAGCCAGCACGCCGCAGTCCGCCTGGCCGGTGTACACGCGCTCGCCCACCTGGCTGATGACGCCCCCGAGGGGCGTGAGGACTTGGCGCAGATGGTAATCGACGTGCTGTGTGCCTATCTGCGCATGCCTTATTCTCCCGCCCCCAAGGCACTGCCCAAGAACGCTTCCAAGGCCCGGCGTGAGGAGCACCGCGAGCGCGAGCTGGAGTGCGCTTCCTTCCGTCAAGTACGCCACACCATCATCCGAGTCATCGGCAACCACTTACGCGAGCCCACCCGTTGGAGGGGTAAGGACTACGACTTCACTGGTGTCGCCTTCGACGGCGGAGACCTGTCCCAAGCTCACTTCGGCGGCGGCCATGTGTCCTTCAAGGCAGCCCGGTTCGCTGAAGGGGAGGTGTCCTTCATCGGAGCACAGTTCACCAATGGATTGGTGTCCTTCGCCGAAGCCGAGTTCACTGGCGGAACCGTGTCTTTTGCCCTAGCCCAGTTCTCTGGCGGAGAGGTTGCTTTCGCCAGGGCTCAGTTCACTAGTGGTCTGGTGGATTTCTCGGGAACTGAGTTCACCGGAGGGAGGGTGACATTACATCGGGCCCAGTTCTCCGGCGGGACGGTGTCCTTCCAAGGCGCCCGACTCCACAACGACGCGGTGTCCTTTTATGAGGCCGTGTTCACTGGAGGTGAGGTGTCCTTCTTCGGAGCCCGGCTTTCCGGCGGCGAGATCTCCTTCGCTGGGGTCCGGCTCTCCGAAGGGAGGGTGTCCTTCGAGGAGACCCAGTTCACGGGCAGCGAGGTGTCCTTCTT
>NZ_JBIAGA010000009.1:12987-100465 GCF_042869555.1 Nocardiopsis sp. NPDC006938
TTCTTCGGAGCCCATCTCTCCGGCGGCGAGGTGTTCTTCGGCCACGCTGAGTTCTCCGCTGGGAGAATCTCCTTCGCTGGGGTCCGGCTCTCCGAAGGGAGGGTGTCCTTCGAGGAGACCCAGTTCACGGGCAGCGAGGTGTCCTTCTTCGGAGCCCATCTCTCCGGCGGCGAGGTGTTCTTCGGCCACGCTGAGTTCTCCGCTGGGAGAATCTCCTTCGCTGGGGTCCGGCTCTCCGAAGGAAAAATGTCCTTCGAGGAGGCCGTGTTCGGCGGCGGGGAGTTGGATTTCCGTGGCGCTTCAGGTGAACGTCCCCCTGGGCTGATCAGCCCGTGGTGGGACAAGGCAAACGAGGTGGTCCCGGAGCCAGAAGTCCCTTGATCGGCAGGTCGGCCCGTGCTAGCAGGGGTGGCCAACAGCGACCTTCTCTGCTTGAACTCCTGGAGCCAGAGGGCCGACGGGAACGGTCGGTTGCCCTCGATATCCCCGCTGGAGCTGTGGGTTTCTACAGTGGCCTCGTGGCCGGCTCGTCCCCACTCTGACGTGCGAGACAGTCCGGCGCATCGCAGTCGAGAGCGAAGCGCTGACCACCTCGGGGTCGCGCCACACCCAAGAGGGGACGCACGCACAAGGCTTGGCCCAGTCACTCTGGGTCACTCTGGTCCCTTCCGCAGTTGCCGCACCTCACGCCGCACCATTCCCGAAGCCTCCGATCCGCTCCTCCACGCTTTCCAGGGAGGTCTCCCAAGGGAACCGCTCAAAGGCCTCCGTGCCCTGTCCAGCCGGATGGGGGAGGAATCCGCCTACACCCAAGAGCACCCTCACGCCCTCCTCCTGGAGTACGGCCACGCTCCTCCGGAAGGGGGCTCGACCCGCGTAGGCGGAGTTCACGAAGGGCAGGATCGTGACCGGCACGCCCAGTCCGATGGTCTCGTTCAGCACGTCGAGGGCGTAGTTGTCGGCGATGCCCGCGGCGAGCTTGTTGATCGTGTTGAAACTGGCCGGAGCGACGACCACCGCATCGGCCTTGGGCGAGCGCGGTGTGCCCGGCCCCCTGTGCTGGCTGCGCACGGGACGGCCAGTGAGTTCCTCGACCGCGCCAGTGTCGAAGAAGTCCACGGCGGCGGGCGTCGCGATCACCTGAACCCGCCAACCCCGAGCCTGCGCGGGGCGGATCAGCCGGTCTACACGTCCAGCCGGCCCCGCCGCGCACACGACGACGTAGAGCGTGGTGGAAGCGGGCATCAGACCACGCCCACTCGGTCGGCTAAGTGGACGAAGTCACGCTTGAGGTGACCGGTCGACCGTGTCCGTAGCTCGTCGACGAGTCGATGCACCATCGGCCTCTCCTTGAGTTCCTCCGGGGCCAGCCGCTCCGCCGCCGTCAGTGCCTCGTGGGCCTCTCGAAGCTTTCCCCACTGGGCGTAAGCACGCGCGGTGTCCAGGTACAGCACGACCTCGCGCTCGACCAGGGAAACCCGTGCGGGGTCGATCTGGCGTGCTTGGTGAATGGCTTGTCCGGCGTCGCCGAGTTCGACCGCGGTGCTCACTCGGTGCAGGAGCACGTTCGTGGGTCCGAAGGCCGTCCAACGGTGGTTGTGGTCTCCACCCAGTCGGCGAGCGGTCTGATCTGCCTCGTCCAGCAGGGAGAGCGCCCGCACGCGGTCCTCCTGCCTGGCCGCGGCCACGGCACCGATCAGCATCAGGGAGCCGTACACCGAGACCGCTGACGCCGTGGAGGAGGAACCCGTGGGACGACCCAACCGCTCGGCGGTGCTCACCGCGAGGTCGGCCGCCGTTCGGTAGTGGCGTTCGCGCATGAGCGCTCGGACGAACACCCTCGCGCTGGAGCCCACCAGCACGGGGTCCTGGGTGGCCTGGGCCGCCTGGTGGCTGCGGTCCGCCGCCAACCAAGCCAGGCCCCGTTCGTCGCACTTGAGCAACACGCTCGCGGTCACGTGGTACGCGTCCGCCCTGAGCTGGAGCCAGAGACTCCGTGCCCCTTCCTCCAAGGCAGAGGGTTCTTGACCCAGGTGGCGCAGGATACGAGGGAGGCGGCCAGCCGCCTCCGTGTACCGACATGCCTGGTAGGCGTCCTTGACCCACCGAACCTCCTGAGAGAGCCCAGTCAGGGAGGGGGTCTCCAGAGGGCTCGGTGACGGTGCGGTGTGACCGATCAGGGTGTGTGCGAGCTCGTTCAAGTTCAAGATGGGACCCACCTGGGGAACGCGTTGACGGGAACGAGGCGCCCCCGAGGAAGCGCCCTCGGTGACGGGTTCCTCAAGCGGGGCACCGAGCCCTTGGAGTGCCTCGTGGGCCTTGCGCCGGTCAGTGAGTCCCCTCCCGGACTCGGCCCGGTTGATGGTGCTCTGGGCGACTCCGCACATCCGTGCCAGGGACTCCTGGGAAAGGTTACTGACCCGCCGCCGAAGAAACTGGATCACCCGTTGGGCGTCGCGCTCATGGACCGCCGCCACCATTCCCGGGTCACGCCACACCCACGCCGGGACACACTCACAGCCGCCATGGTGGCCCTCACGGGCTCGTCCGCAGTTTCGACAGATCATACGCTCTCACTTCGTGGGCTCACGAGAGTCTTCGCGAGGCGACCGACGCCGGTAATCGGTTCGAGCAGCTCACGTAGCCGGTGTCCAAGGCCAAGGGCGGTCTCCGCGCCGACCTCGTAGGCAGTCGATACGCAACTGGGCCTCGGCCCGCATCGCGGGTTTCTCCGCGTGCTGAGCGAAGTAGGTGGTCATCCGCAGCTCGCGAATGTCCCTCATCAGCTCGAACCCCGACCAGGTGGACACCTCGCCTCCGCCGTACGCCTCCACGAAGTCGGCGTAGTCCTCAAGGCTCAACCAACTGACGGTACGGGCCTTGATCGCGGTCGAGACCAGATCCCATTCGGGTGGCCCGAGTGAGCATCGTTCCAGGTCCATCAGCGCGATGGAGCCGTCAGCGCAACGGGCGACGTTGCCGGTCCAGGCGTCCCCGTGGACGACCCTCCACGGTCGTCCGGCGGGAAGGTGGTCCCATTCCTGGCGGAGCCGCCGCGCGCGCTGGCTGAGCCAGTCGAGGTCGTCTTCGGGCAGGTGACCAGAGGCGTCAGCGATGCGCTCGGGGAGACGGACCAACGGGTCCAACTTCCCGAGTTCCAGGTCAGGAATGGGGAGTGCGTGCAGTTCGCGTAGCAGACGGGCTATGTCGAGGACTGAACCCGGGGAATGCTTGGGCAAGGGCTCCCAGAAGGAGACCGCCCGGCCCTCCACCAGCACGGGTTGTTTCACGGGAAGGGCTCGAACGGCGGGGAAATCGGAATTGGCCAGCCACCGCGCCACGTCCACTTCCCGTTGTGCCGCTCGTGCCTGCCCTTGTCTTGAGACTCGGGCGATGATGCCGGGCAGACGGAAGATCGCGTTCTCTCCGATACGGATGGGACGCGCTTGGGCAGCGATGGGAGGTAGCCCTGCCCCGGCCAAGGCTGAGCTGAGAATTCTCCCCCACGGGGTCTCGGTCTCGGTCATGGTTGGCTCTCGATCACGGTCGCGGTGTGTTCGCTCAGCTCGCTCGCCTGATGACGGGCCGCGGTGACGCTCAACTCCTTCAGGTCGTCCAAGGCGCGCTTGGAGTGCACCTGACCCATGTCGCTCAGCGCGGTCACCGCCGTGGACTGGGCCTGTTCGTGGTCTCCGAATCGCAGTCGCAGGGACGCGAGTTTGATACCGGAGATCGCTCGTGATCTGCGGTAGGCGTCGGGATGGCCGTGCACCGCCGCCGCGAGGCGCCACTCCGCGTCCTTGGGCGCCCGGAGCCCTTCCACCGCCAGGTCCCACAGCGCGTGTCCGGTATCACCGTGGTGTTGCGCTTGGTCGTAGTAGGTCATCCACGCGGGTGGCGGCACTCGTTCGGTTCTGTTGAAAGCTTCGTCCGCGGCGCCGATCGCGGCCAGGGTCGCCTGCTTGTCCTGGAGTTTGGCGAAGGCTCGCGCGCGTGCGGTGTGCAACATCGCCTGTTCCACCTCGGATAGACGATCGGCGCGCACCAGGCCGAGTTCAGCGAACGTGAGCCCCTCTTCGGGGTTGCGGCACCAGATCTCTTGCCGGGCTCGGTGGGAGAGGACCTTGGCCCTCAACTGCCAATTTCCGGCTTCTTCGGCCGCTTGGGCGGCGAAGGTGAACATCGTGCGCGCGTGTGTGTGGGCGTAGGCGTCGAAGGCCATGAACCCACTCACCATGGCTAGCCGTGCCACGGCGGAGAACACCTCAGCGTGGTGCTGCGCCGGGATGTTCCGCTCCAGCAGTTCGACCGCCCATTTCAACTGGGCCGAGACGACGGCACGCACACCCGAACCGCCATAGCTGTGGTCCCAGTTTGAGAACATCGTCGCGGCCTGGTGGACCTGGGTGATGTCGGCGACGGTTACCGCCGACGAGGTGTTGGGGAGACCGGTCAAGCTGAGCAACGGTGCCGTCGCCACACCGGTTCCGACCGTACGAAGGAAACGTCTTCTCTCCACGTCTGCCAGCTTCACCTGAATATCGCCGGATGGAACTACTTGGGCGGTAGGAAATCCCGTGAGAGGCATCACCCGATCTTCGTTTTCCAGAGGTGCCCCGAGTCCTTGGAGGGCTTCCACCGCCCTGCGCCGGTCAGTGAGTCCCTTCCCGGCTTCGGCTCGGTTGATGGTGCTCTGCGCGACCCCGCACATCCCTGCCAGGGCTTCCTGGGACAGGTTCTTCACACGACGCCGCAGGAACTGGATCACTCGTTGGGCGTCGCGCTCACGTACCGCGGTCAGCACCTCGGGATCGCGCCACACCCAGGCTGGGACGCACTCGCAGGCCTCGCGGTGACCGTCGCGGGCTCGTCCGCAGTTTCCACAACGCATCGGGGGTTCCTCCGCCACCTGGGGGTGTAACGAGATGTGCCTACCGTAACCGTGAATCCTCCAGGTGGTGGAGGCTCTTCTTGGGCTGAAGCAGCGTCGATGGAACCTTTGGGCTTTTCAGGGGCAAGGAATCGAACAGCGCGCATAAATCGAACAGGACGCTTATCCGCGTGCGCATAGGTTCCCGTACCGGAGGGCCGGACACTGCTGGACATGACGACCACGACCCCTACGCCACCGCGCTTGATGAACGCCTCGGCACCGACCCCCGAACACCACGACGACCTCCAACGCCTGTTGAACCAGCTGGTCCAGCGGACCGGCACCTCCTACGGGGTGGTGTTCGGCACGCACGGGCTGCACCTGTTGCGCGCCGGAGACCTGGACCAGGTCGGCGCGGAGAGCGTCACCGCGATCCTGACGAACGTGCTGCTACTCTCCCGCGGAGCTGGGAAGCTCACCGATCGCGGCGAGGCCGAGACGATCGTGGTCCGCTACGAGTCGGGGGCGCTCGTTCTGGCCCCGCTGGGTAGCGCGTTCGGCCTAGGCTTGTTTGTTGGTGGGTCCGACAACGAGTTGAAGCAGGTCGCCTACGCCCTGGCTCGGTTCGCCATCCAGGCCGAGCCCCTGCTGCCTCAGGAAGACCTGGCTTCGCGAGCTGAGCATCTTCGCGGACGGGAGGTCTCGCGGTGAGTGCCCAGGCACCCGCGGCGCTGTTGGTACGCCCTTCCACCGGAGTGGTCATGCACTCGTTGATCGAGGCCAACCCGGCCGTCCCCATCTCCTATGAACCCGATCTTCCCGAGTCGTTCCGCCGCTGTCTCCGGGTGTGCCGGGAGCTGGAGCGGGCGGTGACGGTCGCCGAGTTGGCCGCCCGCATGGGCCACTCCCCCGCCGTGGTCGGGGTGGTGGTCACCGAACTGGCCGATGCGGATCTGGTGCGTGTGGTGCGTGCCCCGGCCTGGGCCGAACGACTGCGTACCTGGGCCACCCTTACCCGCCCGGTACCGGTCGCGGTCTCGGTGATCAAGACGCTCATCGTCAGCACCCGCCAAGACCACACCTACAGCGCGTTGACCAGGCTCTCTGGTGACGATCCGTGGTGCTTGCAGGAATCGCCCCGCGTCGAGGTGGCCACTACCCGCCTGGCCCCGGACCTGGACATGCTGGCCCTGGGGATCAGTGACCTGGGCGGAGCGAGCCCGGTGTGGGGGGACGTGTGCCGCGAGGCGTTCGGGGCCGTGGTCGTCACCAGGGACTCACGGCAGGAACTCGCCGCGACCCGTGAGAGCCTACTGGCCCTGCGTGAGGCCGATGTGCCCGTGGTCGTGCTGGTCCACGAGACCGAAGAGGGCGAGGTGGACACCGATGTGGTGCGCGCCTGTCTCGGCTTGCCCTCACGGACCCCGGTGGTGGTTGGCGACGTACACGGGCGCGGCACGTGCGAGGCTCTCATGGACCTGTGCTCGGCGCTGATGAGCGGCGGTGGCCGATGATGAACCCGGCCCCGCGTGCGGTGGTGTTCGGCTCCGGACACTCCGCTCTCACCTTGGCCACCGGACTGCTGGACGACGGGTGGAGGGTGGACGTGTTCACACGCCACTCCACACCCGAGATCCTGGGCAACCCCGCCGGGCTGACCCAGCTCACCCTGCCCTCGGTGCACGCCACCGAACTCGCGTTGGGGTTGGGGTTGTGGCAGCACACCGCGCCGCCCGCCCACCAGGTGCGCATGCGCATGACCCCACCCGAGGGTGAAGCGTTCGCCTTCACCGCGCCGTTGCCGGGGCCGGCGGTGGCGGTCGATCACCGACTCAAGAGCGCCTACTGGCTCCAACACGTCACCAACCGGGGAGGGCGGGTGCACGAACGCACCTGCACCTCGGGCGATGTGGCCGGGTTCGCCTCCTCCCGCCTGCACGATCTGGTGGTGGTCGCCCCCGGAGTCGACTCCGACCTGCGCCACCTGTTCTCACCCGATCCCGACCGTACCGGTGGGGCCACCGACAGGGTCCTCGTCCAAGTCCACCTGGCCGTACCCGACGAGCTGCTCCCCGAACAGGTGGAGGTGCTGACCTGCCCGTGGGGCGAGGTCATGGTCTACCCCGTCCTGACCGTCGACGGCCTCGCCCCCTCCCAGGTGCGAGCCCTGTCCGCCCTGGACGCCCCACCCGTGCACGTCACCCCGTACGCGGCCCTGTGCGTGCAGGTCATGGCCCGCACCCACAGCCCACTGGACCCCGCCTCGGCCATCACACCCCAGGGCGATGACTCCGAGACGGGTTCGGGGCTACCGCGCAGGCACGGCGCGCACGCCCAAGCGGCCTGGGCCCACGTGCTGGGCCAGCTTCCCGCGCTCGCCCCCGAACTCGCTGGGCTGTGCGCCCAGGGGAGAGTGATCCCAGGGTCTGAGCTGGTGCGCGAGGTCCATCCGCAGGTGCGCCGTCCGGTCACCACCATCGCCGGCACACCCGTGGTGGGCATCGGGGACGCCACGATGACCGTCGAGCACGCCTCCGGCCAGGGTGCCGGGGCCTCGACCTGGGTGGCCTCGACGCTGCGCGACCAGATCCGCCAGCAGCGCCAAGCCAACGGAGTGCTGGACTCGGCGTTCCTGACCGGGGCCTGGGAGGCCTACTGGGCCCGACACGGCCAGTACACCTCAGCCTTCGGCGGATTCGTCTCCGCCTACTGGAGCGGTGTCCTGCCCGAGCACGTCCTGACCGGTTTCGCCGAGACCGTCTCCACCCCCGAGGGGGCCGCGGCGTGGGCGGCCGGGCTGGACGACCCCGCACGGATGAACCACCTGCTCACCCTCTGACCCCCACTTCCCCTGTCCTTCTTCGAGATGGAAGGCGTCACCGCGCCATGCCCGAGAACACCCCCCGCACCACCCGTTCCGCGCCCAACCCCCGCTTGTACAGCCACCGCAACCTCAAGCGCTACGGCCAGGTCGTGGTGCGCTGGTCGCACCGCCTGGCGTGGAAGGTCGACAACGAGAAGATCCTGGACCTGTACGCCCTGTACATGGCCCCCACCCACCTGGAGGTGGGCCCCGCCGACGGTCACTTCCTGCTCCGGGCGCCCGCCCCGGCCACGCCCGCCGGCGAAGTGGTGTCCGCGCGACTGCGGCAGATCCACCTGATGGACCTCAACCCTGCGCCGTTGGACTACTGCGTTCCCAAGCTGGCCGAGCACGGCCAAGTCATTGCGCACGAGCACGACGTGCTCACCGCCCCGTGGCCGCTGCCGGATACTTCAGTGGGCTCGGTCGCGATGTTTCACGTCTTGCACTGCGTTCCCGGCCAGACGATGCGGCACAAGGCCGCCGCGTTCTCCGAAGCCGCTCGGGTGCTGGGCGATGGTGGGGTGTTCTTCGGCTCCACCCTCCTGGGTACCGGGGACCCGCGCACCAGCAACAACTGGCTCGCCCGCCGACTCCAGGACGTCTACAACAAGCCGGGCCGGAACATGTTCCACAACAGCGGCGATCGGCTGGTCGATCTGCGGGCGATGCTGGATCTGCACTTCGCCCGCGTGGACCTGACCGTCATGGGCTCGGCGGGCGTGTGGGTGGCCCGGGAGCCGCGCCGATGACCACGACCTCCCTCACCCAAATGCGTGAGCCGGTGGCGATCATCGGCATGGGTTGTCGGCTCCCCGGGGGCGTCAACGACCCCGACCAGTTGTGGAAGGCCGTTTCCCAGGGCCGTGATCACATCACTCGTGTCCCCGAGGACCGGTGGAAGGCGATGGTCGAGCGTATGCATCCCACGCAGGTCCCGGCCGAGCCCTTCCCTGCTGGGATCGTGGACCATGGCTTCGACCACGCCTTCTTCGGGGTCACCGCCGATGAGGCCGCTGAGATGGACCCCCAGCAGGGGTGGGTCCTCGAAGTTGCCTACGAAGCGCTGGCGGACGCCGGTATCGCCCCTTTCTCGCTGGCCGGGTCACGGTCCGGGGTGTACGTGGGGGCGGCCAGCGTCGACCAAGCCGCGAAGAACTTCGCCCCCAGGAACCGGGCCGGGGTGTTCACCTCCTCGGGTGCGGGGATGGCGATCCTGGCCAACCGGCTCTCTCACGCCCTGGACTTGGACGGGCCCTCTCTGACCCTGGACACCGCCTGTTCCTCCTCGCTGACGGCGTTGCACTACGCGGTGCGCGACCTACGCACAGGCGACGTAGACCAGGCCCTGGTGGCAGGCAGCAACGTCCTGACCAACCCGGTCATCACCACCTCCTTCACCGAGACGGGGGTCCTGGCGCCTGACGGCCGGTGCAAGCCCTTCGACCAAGACGCCGACGGGTACGTGCGCTCCGAGGGCGCGGTCGTGCTCGTGCTGACCCGCGCCAATCTGGCCGTCGAACGTGGGCACCGGGTGTGGGCGAACGTGGCCGGGACCGGGCTCAGCCACGGCGGCCGGTCCCCGCACCTGTTGGCCCCGCGCTCCAGCCGCCAGGCTCAGGCGATCCGACGGGCGCTCGCCGACGCCGGGGTAGCGGCCAGGCGGGTGGGGTGGGTACAGGCCCATGGAACAGGCACCAAGGCCGGAGACCGCGTCGAGGCCGTCGGGATCTCCCAAGGGCTGGAGCAGGATCTTCCGGTTGCGGTGGGGTCGGTCAAGAGCGTGCTCGGCCACCTCGAAGGCGCCGCCGGGGTTCTGGGAGTCATGGCCGCCGCCTTGGCGGTCCACCACGGGCAGGTCCCGCCCACGTCGCACCACCATCGGCTCAGAGACGGGTTGGAAGGACGGATCCGGGTGCCCATCGAGTTGGAACCCTGGCCCTACCGGACTGGCGATGACGGAGGGCGCGTGGCGGGGGTGAGCGGTTTCGGGTTCGGCGGTTCCAACGCACACGCCCTCCTCGCGCAAGCCCCCGGGCTCGAATCGCCAGAGCGTGAGGACCCGATGCCGCTACCGGAGACGGTGTTCGTCTCCGCCCACACCCCCGCCGCTCTGTCTGCGGCCGCCGGGCACCTCGCGGTCAACGCTCCCCGGGGCGGGTCGGTGGGGACGGTGGCCGATACCTCCCTGGCGCGCGGCCCCCACCACCGTTACCGGGCCGCCGTCACCACAGCTGACCTGGGATCCCTGGTACAAGGACTGCGCGCCCTCCAAGACGGTACCCCCGATCCCCACGTCGTCGCCCCTCGCTCTGCCCCGGATAAACGACCCCGAGTCGTGTTCGTCTACACCGGGCACGGCGGACACTACCCGGCGTCCGGGGCTGAACTCATGTGTCTGCCGGCCTTCGCCCGGGCGGTGGAGGAAGCACGGGCCGCCCTGGCGCAGCAGAGCGGGTACCAGGTATGGGCGCCGGGCGAGGCCATCACCGGTTTCGTGGATGCCCAGCACTGCACGACGCTGACCCAGATCGGCCTCACCGCTCTGCTGGCCCAACGCGGAATCGAACCCGACCTGGTGCTGGGGCACTCGGTCGGGGAGATCGCCGCCGCCCACACCGCCGGGGTCCTGGGCCTGGACGCCGCTACCCGGGTCCTGGCCCGACGGTCCGAACTCCTTTCGGGCTTGTCCGACGTCGGTGGGCTGCTGGCGATCCGTGCGAGCGTCGATGAGTTCGACGCCTTCACCGCGCCCGATGAGGGCAGGGTCACCATCGCCTCCTACAGCGCACCCGCCGTGCAGGTCGTGGCCGGACCTACCCAGGATCTGGACCACCTCCAGGCACGCCTGGCCGAACGGGACGTGTGGTGCAAGCCGGTGCCCGACGTGATCCCCGCCCACTCCCCGTTCGTCGAACCTCTCGTGCCCGCGCTGCGCGAGGCCTTGGCCGGGCTGGTCCACCGCCCCGCCCAGGTCCCGATCGTCTCCACCGCCCACCCCGACCACCCCAGGGACACGGTTGGTCTGTGGAACCCCGCCTACTGGTCCGAGCAAGCCCGGCGACCGGTGCGCTTCACCCGAGCCTTGAGCGCCGCCGCGAGCGAAGGTGAGGGGCCGGTGGTGTTCGTGGAGATCGGGCCTCGCGCCCTTCTCGTGGAGCACGTGGCGCACACCCTCCCCCAGTCGGCGACATGCGCGGTGACAGGTGACCCGTATGGCCTCGCCCAGGGGATCGGGGAGCTCTACACGGCGGGGGTCACACCCACCGGACCGATCGAGCGGGCCCACCCTCACCTGGTGATCGCTCCGGGGTGGGACCGCACCGGCCGCGCCGCGCCCGTGGACGACGGCGGAGCGCTTCCCGTGCCCGCCCCTGATCAAGTCGAGGCACACCTGATTACTGAGGTTTCCCGTCTGCTCCCCTTGCCCGAGGGCCTGGACATGGACGGCACTTGGATCGAGAGCGGGTTGGAAAGCCACGGTCTGCTCCAGCTCACTTCACGGCTACGCCGTGTACCCCCGTGGGCCCGGATCGACGTCCAGGCGTTCCTTCCCGACCAGACCTGGCGCCAGGTCGCCGCGGCCCTGGTCGAACGCCTGCCCGACCCGCACCAGCCCTCCCCGGAAGGGTCTCCGTCCGTTCTCCCCTGACCCCGGAGGCGCCCCGCTGTGGTCCCGCTCCGCGAGGGACCGGAGCGGGGAGCCAACTTCGCTGAACCAGGCTGTTTCCCCTGGCCCGTCAGTTTCGTCGGTGCCCCAACAGCCCGCTGCCGTTCTACACCATCAGGTTCCCGCGTTACTCAGCAGGAAGCTCCTGCTCTTTCACCCCGCCGCCGAGAGAGTCCGCGATGGCCGCGAACTCGGAGAGTGCTGCTTGGAGGTCCTCCACAATCTCCGCGGCGATAACCTCTGGCGGAGCTAGGGAGTCCGCGTCGTCGAGCCCGGAGTCACGCATCCAGGTGATGTCGAGGTTGACCTTGTCCCGGGCCAGGAGCTCTTCGAGGGTAAACGCTTTGAACCGCTCGGTCTCGGCCCGGGTGGTGCGGTCCTCTCCTGGCTTGTAGCAGGTGACGAAGTCATCCAGGTGGGCGCGGGTCAGCGGCTTCTGCTTGAGGGTGAAGCGCTGCCCGGTGCGGAAGTCGTAGACCCACAGTTTCTGGGTCCGCCACTCGTCGGTGCTCACGGTCCGACGCTCGAAGAACAACACGTTGGCCTTCACACCACCCGCGTAGAAGATTCCGGTAGGCAGGCGGAGCATAGTGTGCAGGTCGTAGTTGCGCAGCAGCCGCTTGCGGATGGTCTCCCCCGCCCCGCCCTCGAAGAGCACGTTGTCAGGGAGGACGACGGCCGCACGCCCGTTGATCTCCATCAGCGAGGCGATGTGCTGGAGGAAGTTGAGCTGCTTGTTTGTGGTGGTGGCCCAAAAGTCCCGGCGGTTGTAGGAGATCTCCTCCCGGTTGGCTTTGCCCTCCTCGTTGAACACCGTGATGGAGGACTTGCGCCCGAACGGGGGGTTAGCCAGGACAAGGGTAGCCCGCTTAACGGGTGGCTGGGCGAGGGAGTCCCCGACCGTGATCAGCTCGGGGCCGTTGTGTTTGCCGATCCCGTGCAGGAGCAGGTTCATCGCGGCGAGACGCGCAGTGCCGTTGACAAGCTCGTTACCCCAGATCCCACCCCCGTGCAGGTGCTTGTGCTGTTCCGGGGTCAGGGAACCGCCTTTCTCTTCCGCTTTCCTCCCAATGTAGGCGCGCGCCGCGAGCAGAAAACCACCCGTTCCCGCTGCCGGGTCGGTAATGCTGTCCTCCGGTGTCGGTTGGACGCAGTCCACCATTGCGTCCACCAGAGCACGCGGGGTGAAGTACTGACCCGCGCCGGTCTTGGTGTCCTCCGCGCCCGCCTGTAGCAGTGCCTCGTAGGCGTCGCCGTTAACGTCGGTTCCCTGCTGGGACCACTGTTCCTTGCCGATGTAGTCCTGGACCAGGCGCTTGAGCTTGGCAGGGTCCTTGATCTTGTTCTCGGCCTTTCGGAAGATCACGCCGAGTGTTCCCCGCTGGGTCCCGAGGTCGTTGAGCAGCTCCTGGTAGGCCTTCTCAAGGTCGGCGCCGTCGTTGCGAACGAGCTCCGACCACCCCCGGTCCTTCCATGCAGGACTGTCCGGCAGGATCCGCTCCGGGTTGAGACCGCGGTTCTCCCGCTCATGCGCCATCTTCAGGAAGAGCAAGAAGGTGAGCTGTTCGACGTAGTCGATGGTGGAGACGCCGTCGTCGCGCATCACGTTGCGGAAGTTAATGAGCTTGCGGACGAGCCGCTGTGTCTCAGCGGCACGCTTGGGATCGGTCACTGCTCAAAACTCCAGGGTGGTCTGTTCACCGGCGTGTACCGGTTGAGGATCATCAGCGATGCGGGTGGGGGTCGCGGAGCTCGTCCGCACAGGGGCGCTAGTGGCTTTGGGCGTGGCGGTTCGGCGCCCGCGTTTGGGCGCGGGAACGCTGGCGCGCTCGGCTTTGAGCCGGTCGAGGAGTACAGAGGCCGGTTCGTCGGCCGGGTCCTGTGGGATGAGTTTGCCGGTGAACGCTGTGTTCAGCAGCGCCTGCCTGAGAGCAGCCGCCTTGACTCTGGCCGACGCCAGTTGTTCAGCGGTCCTGTCGAACACCGACATAGCTGTTTCCAGCTTCTTGACGAGTTCGGCTTGCTCCTCCTCCGGGGGGACGGGAACGGGCAGAAGTCTGATCTTGGACAGACTGATCGAGGCCAGGTTCACACTCTGCTTGCCGTTGGCCTGACACCAGCGCTGACCGAACTCGTTCGCGTGCCAGGACAACAACTTCGGGTGGATCACCTCGTCACGTACTCGTGCCCTGAAGACGTGATTCTGGTGGATGCACCCGGGGATCTGCCCCTCCCAGACCCAACCGCGTCCCAGTTTGTCGCGGTCGCCGCCCTCGTTGAGAAGAACGTCTCCGGGCAGGAGCTCCAGCTGTGAGGCCTTCTTCGGGGGGACCCGGATCGTTTTGACCTGGGTGAGGTCGAGTTCCCCCTTCTGAACGTTCGCCACCCGGAGGTAGGGAACTTCGGCACAGTCTGGATCACTCTGCTTCCGCGCATCCTTCGTCACGCCGCCGACCACGTCGGCGACCTCTTGGAGCCGCTTCCATTCCCAACCTGCGGGCAGTTCAGGAACCATGCCGTCATCGACTCCAGCAGGGGCGAGCCGCGCAGAGCCATCACTGGCGTACCCCCGACCTAGGCAGGTCTCTTCAACAAAGCGAGCACGCAGGTTCACCAACCGCTCTTGCGCTCGGGCCAACTGCCGGTCAGCCGCGTCCAACCGCGACAGCTCGACTTCCAGGACAGTAGTAATTTTTCGCTGCTCAGAAGATGGAGGGAGAGGGAACCTAATATTCCTTAGTTTTTGCTGTGGAATATGCTTGATTGTACTACCCGTAGCGTACGGAAGCAATTTCCCAGACCGACTCAAGAACTCAAATACATAGAGAAGGTATTTTGCCTCAACGCCCCGAAATGTACGCACGCGATGAAGAGCCTTTTGAAATGCCATGTAAGAGACCCCACCAGCCCACATGGCACAGCGACCAATTTCGCCCCCCTCGCAGATGATCAGGTCACCTTCTTGCAGTCGAAAAAGTTCCTGTTTTTCTGGAGGTATCTCCATCGAAAGCACGTCAGTAAGGTCAATATGCCCCCACTGCACGTTCACGTTGCGCAGATAGGGAACTGCGTGCTCTCCAGTGTTCTTCGCACGGTCGAGCATCTTACCCAGAGTCGTCTCAGCGACCTCTCCTACTGACGCCCAGACCCATCCATCGGGCAGTTCCTCGGTCACGCGCTCAGCTCCCGCTCAAGTTCATTCAGCAATGCTTCAGCCCGGTCCTCACCGAAGACACCGACGAAACCGTCCACGCCCCCGCGCTCCAGGAACGGGGATTCGTCCAGGTGTTCGGCACCGAAGGCAACACTTGTGGAGACCACATCCACGATCCTGTGCAGCCACCAGCCCTGTTCCTCGGTGAACACAGCCCCAGCCTGTTCCTGACGAGCCAGCCATGCCGAGAAGCGCTCCTCAACCAGGCTCTTGTAGGGTCTGACCTCCTGGTCAAGCCCTAGCTCGAAACGAAGGATACCGATAAGGTCCGCCACTCCACGGGTACTTCCAGGCTGTTCGGCGGCCTTGCCCAGCTCAACGTAGGCGTTGTACAACCCTTCCGGTGTCCAGTTGTAGCGCGGACGTGCGATCGCAGCTGCCAGGGCCTTCAGGTTCCGGTACACCTCACGCGGCTCTCCGCCCTCCCGAAAGGCCAGCTCGAAGGGGGCGATCTGTTCCTGGTTGGCTTGCATCCACTCGCGGAAAGAGCTCACTCGGCGCGTGACCAGCTCCTCCGAGGAGATCCCCGTGGCCTCGATCACCTGGTCACGGCTGACCTCGTCGTAGACGATGTCGTGCTTGCGGCGGATATCCACCAGCAGGTTCCTCAGCTCCGGGTTGGCGGCCAGTGGAGTGCAGGCCTCCCTGATCATCCTCTGCGGGCCGTCCTCTCCGTACCGCTGCGTCGCCTTCTCCTGCTCATCGATGTCCGCAGCTCGGACCAGTCCGTTGACGATGTCACGTAGGGGCCTGCCCGCCGCCTGTTCCACCTGCTCCTGTTCCTCGGGGCTCAGCTCGCACGCGAGCCGGGACAGACGCCCGGCCAGCGTCGCCGTCTCGTCCTCGGTCAGGGCCATGGTCGCGGCCTTGTCCATCAGCCGCTTCAGGCTGACCTGCTTCTCCTTCGAGCGCATCAGCGGGCGGGCATCCACCCGCGGTGAGTCGGTGACTCCCACCGCGTCCACGATCACGAACCGAGTCTTAGCCACGGCATCGGGGGTCACGGCCTGGAACTCGGTGCGGTCGATCGTGCGTGCACCGCGGCCCTTCATCTGCTCGAAGTAGGCCCAGCTCTTGACGTCGCGCATGAAGAACACGCACTCCAGCGGACGCACGTCCGTGCCAGTGGCGATCATGTCGACGGTGACAGCGATACGCAGATCAGGACTGTTGCGAAAGGCCTGGATGAGTTGATCGGTGTTCTTGGCAGCGTGGGTGATCTTGACGCAGAAGTCGTCGCCGAGTCCGAACACCTGGCGGGCGATGCGCACGATGTCCTCGGCGTGGTTGTCGTCGCGGGCGAAAATCAGAGTCTTAGGAACCACACTGCGTGACCCGCCTTGCTTACCGTTGCCCTCCGGCGGGAACACGTGGGTGAACAGGTTGTCCCGGAAGGTGTTCAGGACGGTACGGATCTGGTCCTCGGCGATCACCGATTTGCCCAGGTCCGCAGCGGTGTAGTCGTGGTCCTTCTCCAACTCTCGGTAGCGCTGCTGCCGTGTCCTACGGTCCTTGACCGGCACGACAGTCTCGGCGGGGATGGAACCTCCGCGCTCCCCCAGATCGGTGCGGATGCGAAACACGTCGAAGTCGACGTTGACCCCATCGGCCACAGCCTGCTCGTAGGTGTACTCGCTGACCAGGTTCTGGTGGAAGAACCCGAAGGTCTGAGCGACCGGAGTCGCGGTCAGGCCGATCAGGTGGGCGTCGAAGTACTCCAGAACGGCGCGCCACTTGCCGTAGATGGATCGATGGCATTCGTCCACCACGATGAAGTCGAAGGCCTCTGGCGGCAGGTCGGGATTGTAAGAGACCTCGGCCGGCCCGTCGATGAGGTCGTAGCGGTCCAGGTCGGAGTCGTCGGTGTCAGGGTCGGGTACATCGTGTCCGGTGAGAGCCATCCACAGGCGCTGGATGGTGGAGATGACGACCTTGGAGGAGTCGAACATCTGCGCGCCGGAGAGACGGTCCACCCCGTAGAGCTCGGTGAATTTGCGGCCGTCGTCCGGCGGCTCGTACTGGGAGAACTCCGTGTAGGCCTGTTTACCGAGGTTGTTGCGGTCGACCAGGAACAGGACCCGCTTGGCCCGGGCGTGCCTGATGAGCCGGTAGCTCTCGGCCACGACCGTGTAGGTCTTGCCCGCGCCGGTAGCCATCTGGATCAGGGCACGCGGGTTGTCCTTGGCCAGGGACTCCTCCAGCCCCTTGATGGAGCGCTCCTGCGCCGGGCGGAGGGACTCGTTCTCCAGGTAGGTGTGCGACAGCTGGCGCAGGCGTGCGCGCAGCGTGGGAGCCTGCTCGTACTCCTGGGCCTCGGCGATCCAGCGTGCAAGAGTCTGCGGCTGGTGGACAGCGAAGACGCGGCGCGAGCGTGCATCGGGGTCCAATTCGTTGATGAAACGGGTCTCATTGCCATCGCAGACGTACTGGAACGGTAGAGGGCTGCGCCAGGCTGAGACCTTCTGGTTGACGGTGAGTTTCGCGGCGTATCGGGCGGCCTGTTTCTGAGCGGCGGTCAGGTCAGCCCCCTCGCGCTTGGCCTCGATGACGCCAACCAGACGGTGATCGACGTAGAGCAGGTAGTCGGCGCGGCCCTCGGCCATAGAGACCTCGCGTACCGCCACGCCCTGGGCCGCGGTCAGGTTCATCATGTTGAAGTCCTGTACCTGCCAGCCAGCCTGGGTCAGCAGGCGATCGATCTCAGCCCGCACCTGGGCCTCGTTCATGGGCGGACGGGCAGCGCGCTGGGCGTGCTCGATGAACGCATCACGCTTGGCAGGGCTGGCCTTGGCGAAGCTGGGGTGGGTAAACCCGGCGCGTAGCTGCTCCAGCTCATCGGCCTGGGCGGTGACGAATTCCCGCAGTTCTTCGGAGTCGCGACGTGCCCGCTGGAGTTCGCGCTCGGCCCGCTCGCGAGCCACACGCTCGCGCTCCAGCCGGTCAGCCTTGCCGTCGAAATGCTCCCGGGCCTGGGCAAGCTTGTCCTCGTACTCGGCCAAGGTGGCGCGCAGCTTGTCGAGTTCGTGCTGCTCGGCATCAGAGGTCGGCACAGGACCGGCAGTGCCGGGTTGTGGAGCAAGGAAGACCCGGTGTGTCCTGTCCTGGGTCAGAGCGCGATGCAGCCAGTCAGCGAGATGGAAGCAGTTCTCGACAGCGGCCAGGGCCGCGCGAGCGCGGCGGTAGTGCTTGTGAGCGGCCCTGTTACCGAGATGGCGTACAGCCTCAAACCACTCGTGGACCTGAGGAACTAGCACACCCGTGTGCTTGAGGGCGTTGATCCGGTCGATCTGCCTGTCGCCGTCCACCCGGCAGTTGGTCAGGCGCACCAGGAGACGGGTGAGGAGCTCACTGAACAGGCGCGCCTTGTACATGGCGGCGTTGGGATCGGTGTAGACGTAGGACTCAGCTTGAGCTCCCAGGAGCACCAGCTCGTGGTCGTGCTCCAACAGGAAACCGAAGTTGGGGGTCCGCTCGGCGATCTGTCTGATACGCCGCTCGTCATCGGGGGGCAGGGAGGACACTGGTCCGGCTCCAAACAACGCTCGGGGGTGAGCAAAGCCTTGCAGAATACAGCTTCTAGCGCAGTATAGGCAAGGGTTGGGGCAGGACGCCTTCCCTGGCCAACGAATAACCAGGTGAAAGCATGTTTCAGCGTCGACCTCAGGGTTTCTCTGAGAAGCAGTGGCGCCCCTGTTCCTGCTGTGGAATCCTGAAAGGCTTTGCTTCTCCAGAGAACGGTGTCCCCAGTGAAACTCCTGCACGCAGCGGACCTGCACATCGACAGCCCCATGCGCGGCTTGGTCCGATACGAGCGCGCCCCCGTCGAACAGATGCGCGGAGCCACCCGCGCAGCCGTGGAGAACCTCGTAGACCTCGCACTCAAAGAGCAGGTCACAGCAGTTCTTCTGGCCGGGGATGTCTACGACGGCACCTGGCGGGACGTCAACACTGGCCTGTTCTTCACCGGCCAAATGGCCCGTCTCCAGGAGGCCGACATCCCCGTCTTCATGATCTCGGGCAATCACGACGCCGAAAACAAGATGACAATGGAACTCCCCCTGCCCGGGAACGTGCACCGGTTCGACAGCGGTTCCCCCGGCACCAAGGTCCGGGAGGACCTGGGCCTGGCCGTGCACGGAGAGAGCTTCGCCCGGGGCGCGGTCCCCCACAACCTCGCGGAGGGGTACCCATCGGCACGGTCCGGCCTGTTCAACGTCGGGCTGCTGCACACCTCGCTCAACGGCCGCCCCGGCCATGACCGCTACGCGCCCTGCACCGTGGAACAGCTCGCCAACCACGGCTACCAATACTGGGCTCTGGGTCACGTTCACCACCGGGCCGTCGAGCACAGCGACGGCCCGTACGTGGTCTTTCCCGGCAACACCCAGGGACGCGACGCCGGGGAGACCGGCCCCAAGGGTTGCACGCTGGTCACCGTCGAAGATCTCCAGGTGCTCGGCTCACCCGAGCACCACGACCTGGACAGTTCCGCCCGCTGGCACGAGGTACGGGTGGACATGGCCGACGTCGAGGACCTGGCAGACGCCTGCGTGCAAGTCGAGGAGCAGTTGACTTCCCAGGTCGTGGACCGGGCCCAGCCGGGACAGGCCAACGCCGTGCGCGTGGTCGCCTTCGGCCCCAGCGAGGCCCATACCGCTCTGGTCCGAGGCCGGGAGGACTTCACCAACGCAGTGCGTCGGATCGGCCAAGAGCATCCGTCGGTATGGATCGAGAAAGTCCGCGTCGAAACGGACCACCCCCGAGAGTGGGTCGACCCCGAGCAGGTGGCGGACATCGTGGCAGGGGTGCGCCAGGAGGGAGAGCGCCTGCTCGCCGACCCCGAGCAGGTACGCGGCATCGTTGACGCCACACGAATCCGGACCAAGCTGCATACCGACCTTCGGGGCTTGTTCACCGAGGACGGATGGACCGGGCGGATGTCCGGGGAGGCCGTGGAGCTGTTGACTGCGCTGCTGGAGGAGAAGCGATGAGGATCGAACGCCTGGATCTGGCCGCTTTCGGCCCTTTCACCGAAGAGAGCCTGGACCTGAGCAGGGCCGGGGTGCACGTGGTCCACGGCCCCAACGAGGCGGGCAAGAGTTCAGCTCTGGCCGCACTGCGCGCTCTGCTGTACGGCATACCGATGCAGACACCCTTCGACTTCGTGCACGCCAAGAGGCAGCTACGGCTGGGCGCGGTGCTGAGCGACGGCGACGACATTCTCGACGTGGTACGGCACAAGCGACGTGAGAACACACTGACCACCCCGGCGGGCGAGCCGGTTCCTGAGGGCCATTTGCTCGGGTTCCTCAACGGGGTCTCCGAACACGTCTTCACCACGACCTTCGCGCTCACCCTCACCGAGTTGAAGAGCGGCGGGCAAAGCCTGGTCCGGGGCGAGGGTGACATCGGCCAGGCCCTGTACTCGGCGCAATCCAGCCTGAACCTGGCCGTAGTCCTGGAGGAGCTGAGGGCCAGGAGGGAGGAACTGTACCTGCCCAAGGGCCAAAAACGCCCCCTGAACCTGGCCTCCTCGCAGTACAACGAGCTCACCGAAAGAATCGAGCAGGAGGCGACGGCGGCCGAAGGGTTCGTCCGCCTACGCCAGCAGGTCGAAGACGCCGGGAAGGAGTTCGCGAGACTGGACACGCTGTTGGACGAGGCGCGTTCGGAGCACGAACAGTGGAAGGACGTGCGCTCGGCCCTTGCTCCCCTGCACACCAGGAAGCAGGCACTGAGGGAGAGAGCAGGTCTGATGGCGGAGGGGCCGCTGGCCAGTCCAGCGGCAGAGGAACGCATGCTCTCCCTACAGGAGGAGGCCACCTCCAGCCGTTTCCAACGCGAGGAGGCCCAACGTCTCCTGGATAGGCACCGGGAGGAACTGGGCCAGCTCAGCGTTGACGCACGTCTGACGGCAGCCCGTGACGCGGTTGCGGCGCTGACACGTTCGGTGGAGGCGAACACCCAGACCGTCAGTTCCCTACAGGGGTTCGAACGCGACGCGCAGCGGTTGCGCGCGGACGCCGCGGAGCGGCTGCGCCGGGCCCGTCCCGAAGCGGCGATCGACGCGGCTGATGCCTTCCATGTGCCCGTCGCGCTGGAAACGCGGATCACCTCGCTGACTAAGGAGCACCCCGCCCTCGTCACCAGGGTGAACCATGCCCAGGCGCAGCTCGAAACCAAGACCGCTGAGGCGGACCAAACCCGCGCCCTTCTCGACGGCCTACCCGAGGCCGACAGCCACGACGTACTGGCCACCGTCGTCAAGAGCGCGCCTCAGCGCCTGGTGGAGGAGGTCACCCGGGCCCGGAAGGATCTGGCCGCCACCACGGCGGAACTGGCCAGCCTCACTTCCGAGGCCGGCTGGGACACCGAAAACCACGCAGCCGTCCTGGACGCCGTCGTTCCCACACGGTCCGAGGTCAGCGCGTACCGGATTCGCGTCACCGCCCACGCCGCCGAGGCCAAGAGCCAGCGTGCCGAACACTCCAAGATCCGCACCGGCCTCGCCAAGGCCCGGGAGGAGCTGGCGGCACTGCGCTCGCTTATGGATCCGCCCAGTGTCGAGGACCTGCACGATGCGCGGGAGCGGCGTAACGCGCTGTGGACACGGATCCGGCGGGAGGAGTCTACCGAGGACCTGTTCGGGGAGTTCGAGTCGGCGCTGGGTGTCACAGACCGCCTTGCCGACCGTCTGAGAGACCACTCCGAGGCCATCGCCCAGCGCCTCACCCTCGAAAAGCAGGTACGAGGGCTGGAACAGGACGTGCAGCACCGTGCCCAGACGGTGGAGGATCTCGACCGGGAGCGCTCCGAGCTGGATCGGGAATGGGAGTCCCTGTGGCCCGGGGAGGCGGTCCCCGCTCCGCCGTTGGACGCGGCGGAGACTGTGCTGGAAAGGCTCGATGCGCTGCGCCGCCTGTACCGGCAACGAGATGAGCAACAGCAGGACCTGGAGCAGTGGGAGCGGACCGCCCGAGCCCTCATCGACTCACTCTTCAGCATACTGACCGAAGCGGGCACCCCCCTGGAGGCCCTGGCGTCACAGACAGTGGACAACGGGCAGATCACCCTGCTCGTACCCGCACTGCTCGACCTGGCCAGCAGCGAACTCCAGCGGCGGGCCCAGGCCGTCGAACAGCACTCCGAAGCCCAACTGAGGGCCAGAACCGCCGACACGAACCTGGAGCAGGCCTACCTAACTGCGGCGACCGCTGAGACAGCACTCGCGGACTGGACCCAGCGGTGGGACGAAGCCGTCGTGCCCGCCGGGTTCGCCCCCGGCACAGCCCCGGAGGAGGTCCAGGCTGAACTGGAGCTGCTGCGCGAGGCCAACGATCTGCTGCGCCGCGCCGACGAGGCTGAACGGGACGCCGAGCAGGCACACCGAGAAGTAGATGAGTTCGACGAACGTCTCGCAGCGGCCTTCGCGCTGTGCGCACAGGAGCTGCCAGACAGCCCAAGTGAACGCGCCCGGGCTCTGGAGGAGCTCCACCAGCGGGTGACAGCGAACGCCCGCGACCACGAGAGGGCGGAGAAGCTGCGCGAGAACATCGCCTCGGCCGAGTCCGCGCTCGGGACAGCACAGGCCAGCGAACGCAAGATCGCGGAGGACCTGGCCGCACTGTGGAAGGAGTACGGGGTTACCGACAGCGCTGCGCTGCGGTCCGCGGTCGACCGTGCGACCAAGGTAGCCCAGCAGCAGAAGCGGATCGCCGAGGCCGAGGAGCACCTCGCCCAGTTGGGCGATCTCACCGCCCTGGAGCAGCAGGCCGAGGGCCTCACCGACGCCGAGATCCGGGAGCGCCTGGAACAGGCGAGCCGCCACCGGGTCGAGGTGAGCGGCCAGCGCGACGCGGCCAACACCACCCTGGCCGATGCGAACAGCGCGTTCGCCCGCGTCAACGGAACGGCCAAAGCCGCCCGGTTGGCCGAGGAACGCGCCGAGCTGGTGGCACGGGTCGCCGAGCAGACGGAGGAGTACATACGTCTGACGCTCGCTGAGCAGATCCTGCTGTCACGGGTGGAGGCCTACCGGCAGCAGAACCAGGACCCGATCCTGCGCCGGGCCGAGGAGCTGTTCGCGTTCCTCACCCTGGGTCGTTTCACCAGGTTGCGCCCAGAATTGGACGACAAGGGAAACAATGTCCTGTGGGTCGTGCGCCGCAACGGTCGTGAGGAGAAGGTCTCCGCGCTGAGTGAGGGCACCTCCGACCAGCTGTACCTGGCGTTGCGGCTGGCCTCGTTGGAGCGGTACGCAGAGTCGGGGCAGACCATGCCGTTCGTGGTGGACGACGTGTTTATGACCTTCGACGACGAGCGCAGCGAGGCTGCGCTGAAGGTGTTGGACGGGATGGCTGACCGGTTTCAGGTGGTGGTGTTCACCCACCACGATCACCTCGCGCGCCTGGCAGAGTGGGTGCTTCCCGACAACCGGGCGCACCTGCACTCGCTCCCCCGCTTCGACCCTCCACAGCACAACATCACTGCCCCAGGAGACGGAACGGCAGATGCGACTACAGGGAAGACACCCCGAAGCGGGGCGGCCCTTGCCGCTTCCCCCGGAGAGCGCACCTGCCGCAACTGCGAGAACACGTTCGTCCACACCAAGCGCGGCCGCCCTCCAGTCTTGTGTCCGCCGTGTCGGGACAAGGTTTCTGCTGTCCCAAAAGACGGTCTTAAACGATCGCAATGATGGCAGCCGAGGGACGCCCATTCCAGGACGCCATCCGAGCCAAACAGCACTTCAGACATCAATAATATTTTCCGGCTTCAAAAAATTCGAGGGGCCGTAAAGCACTAGTGCCCAACGGCCAGATTCCCACTCCATCGCAGATTTCCCGGTGTCGCCCACGCGAATCCAGCGCAAATTGGTTCGATATGTTGTTTCGTTCACGACCAGTTCGACGTCGGCGAGAGCAACAGCGGCCGCGACGTGCCGCACGCATGAAATTTTCCACTCAGAGAGTTCAAACGCCCGATACAAGTCTCTGGCCATAGGCGCAAGCTTGCCAATCGATGACCTGGCACTAATTTCCAAGAAATAAGAACCGACTAGCCCCCATTGCCCCCTCTGCCACTTCTCCAAGAAATCCACACAGACACGGGCAACCTCAGGCAAATCCTCGGAGGAAAAATCAGGCACATACTCGTAGGGCTTCCAATCCTCCACCCTGGCCTTCCGCTGCTGAGCATCCTTCCAACCAAGAAAGGATTCTCGAAACGTGGGGGTGGGCTCGACGGGTTTCGCGTGACGCTCCCGAGAATCCGCCCAGTCGACAACAGCAAAGAGACGGTTCCATGCCTTGGTAGCAACTATCTGGTTGTCAAAATTTACCAGAGTACCGTGCATGATACCGTTTCGGAACAGCTCGTTCACTTCGGCAATTTCGGTCTTTTTGTAGCTTTTAGTAAATGATCGATGGGCATGAGCCAGCCCCAAGTGGTGACCTACCACGCTGTCCCATGCCACCATATCTTCTTCCGCTTGCGCGTGAAGCCCCCGGCGAGCCGCTCTGTCGATGTCGTTCACAAAGCCATCCATCACAGAAAGCAACACGAATACCGTACTGTAGTAACGCCCAGCTTCATAGTCGGCAAGAGCCTTTTTAAGCATCTCCATCCGTGGCCGCATCGCTTCGAATCGAGTCAAGCGGTGAAGCGAAAACGAAATTCGACCTTCCCTCTTATAGTATTCAATGAGGCGTGTTTCGGCTGTCACTGCATCCTCGGTATCAATAACATGCTCGACCTCAGACAGGTTGAGGTCTTCTGTGAACACCCAGTTTCGCCCCCCAAGAAGTTCATAGAAGACATCAACGATGTTGGTTATACGACGATGTTCGCCTTCAAATTCCCTGAGCTGGTTTCGCTTATCCTTGCCCAAGAGGAATGCGAAAAGCCTAAGCCCCGCCATTTGCTGTTCTAACTCTTTGACAGTTGGAAGGTCACGCGCGGATCCGTACGGGCCCATCTGAGATTTGTCCGACATAAACTTAACCGTATCATCTGGGCACCGAACTGAAGTGGGAGTCGCCAACGCTGATTTCATCGCGACTTCCTGGGCGGCCGCTACGTGGGTTTGAACGGAGTCACTGCGAACCGCGATGACTGCGACCCGGTGGGTCAGTTACAGCAGCGCCGACCCGCAACTGTCTGAAACTTCCCCATCATCGCGCCCGCGTGAGTTCCCAGGCACCGGCCCCAGAGGTTGGTTGCAAAGGAGAGTCGCAGTGTGCAAAGAACCCGGCACGAAACACCCTGCGCCTATGTGCAGGTTTCGTGCCGGAGAGGATGCGGTGTCCGAGGCCGTGGCCATACTGGGGTGGTGAGCGTTCTCGAACAGATCATCCAGGACGCGAGCACCAGCACGGTGCCGGTCTCTGACGTGCTGCGCAAGATGCTGGTGGTGAGCCACCGCATCAGGTCCCAGGAGACCCTCACATGGGTCAAACAGGAGCTCCAGGGCTACCCGAGCAACACTGGTGCTCGGCTACCGCCGTACAGAGGCCCGTTCGTGCTGCCTGTCCAGGGCATTTACAGGGGGTCGGCCGGTGCCCAGGAGCGTCATACCTTGAGTCGGCGCGGAGTGCCCAAGGAGTATGTGCCCGCCATGTTCGAGGCCCGGATGAACGAACCCATCGTCGAGCTGGAGGCATTGACCACCGGCGAGGGAGATCCAGGCTTCCCGTGGGAGACCGACCTGATCGCTCACTGGCAGGGGTGGGAGGACGAACAACGCGTCACCACAATACCGTTCATGCGTTTGGTCGCCGCTCACGCCACCCTGCCTCGCAGCAAGGTCACCGGAGTTATCGACATGATCCGCAATAGCGCCTTGCTCTTCGCGCTGGAGTTGCAGGAGGCACATCCCCAGGCAGGTGAGGAGCAGGGACCCACCATCCACGACCCTCAGATCCAACAAGCCGTCACCTTCCTCATCACCAACGTCCACGGATCGCACAACAACGTCACCGTGGGCGATGACAACACCATGAGCCTGACGGTGGAGCAGGGAGACCTGGAGAGTCTTCTCAAAGCGGCCTCGGCACTGGGGTTGGACAAGATGGCCCGCGACGAGTTAACCGAAGCAGTGACTGGCGACCACACCGTGGAGGAGAAGCAGTCACGGCTAAAACGGTTCACTGGTCGAGTCCAGAGCGGTGCGGTCTCACTGACGGGGAATATCGCCGCGAACATCGCGGCAGCACAGATCCTGGACTGGGGAATGAAGTTCCTCGGTTGAGACCACCAGAGTCTGCTCGCCCACTGTGGCGTTCACGTCCCCCGACGGGTCGCGGCACCCGCCGACCGGTAACACGCTCCAGCAAAGCCTGCGCGGTCACGCGAGTTTGGGGGTGGGGTCAAGGCAGCGGCGCGCACTGCCGCTGCTCGCAGCGGCACCGGCGGCGTTGATGAGCAGCGATCCAAACACCGCCAGACCTTCCAGGTCTAGCACCACTCTATGAGGGCTTGATGGCTTCAGCGGCACGGCTCGCGACCAGTTCGGAGTGGCCGAGAGTGATCGCGACGCCGGCAGCCGCATGGTATTCGGTTGCCAAAAGCCCTTCTGTGTTCACCTGGCCACTATCCCTGCTCTCATGGGCCATGGTTCGGGCCTGATAGATGAGTTCGGACAAACACATGACAGACTGGACATAAGCACCATTCCGATAAAAACTACCGACCAGCGCCCCTTTTTCTTTCCACATATTCCTCAACCTACACCACAGCATCACTCATCTTCCCATCCACGAAACGAGTAAGGTGGACCAGCACAGAACAGGAAGTGGTCCGAAAGCCACTCCAGAACTTCAACTGGCAATAGACTCGGGCGTGTCATTAGCGAGGCGGTCAACTCCTCTGGGGGAGGAGTTGACTTGGGCATCTCAGAGACAGCTTGCGCACCTCTCTCGCCTCCATGCCAAGCAGGATGATCCGGATTCTCGAACAATACTCGGATACGTTCGACGATCTTCGGCCAATTCGGCATGCCAAGATGGTCTCGACCGTAGGTAATAGCATGCCTCACCAAGTGCACATCCCACGGATCATTAACGCACGTGTGGTCACGCAGAGCCAACAGCGTATCGACACGGCCCTTCAGATGCTGGTCATAGGCACCCAGGTGGCCGTAACCAAGGTCGCGTAGGGTCTTGCCGTCTGTTCCCGCCCACACACGCGACCGCTCCAGCAGCAAGCGCTCGAAGTCCAGGAGAGCTGTCGCACCGTCCTCAGCCCTTGTGACATCGAGTGCTCGGGCGTGCAGCGTAGTCGACTCCGCGAACATCGCTGCATCGCTCGGCCCCCTACGGCTGGCGTGGATGTTTTCCACAGGACCGTTGCGCCAAACTTCGATGACCAACCCCACCGCCTTCGCCTTGGCATGAGCTTCACCGTCAAGGATCCCGTTTTCTTCGCAGAGAGCGATGTGGTGTGCGTCGAGCGATCGCAGCAAGCGACAATTAGCAGGTGCTCTCTCACATCTTTTCTCCGAAACACGCGGCATGCCATTCCCTTCCTTGAGCACACTTTTGGATCCGAATATATCCATAACGGCCTCCCTGCCGGGGCTCGCTTGAGCTCACAAGCCCCAGACCGCTCGTTGTGATTCTCGATCGTCTCAGGGAGGGCCGCCACAGCGAGGCCGAGCTGGTCTCGGTGCGATTCGCCCACGTGGGATCAGGGTGAACCGCGCTGGCTACGACACGTGTGCAGGTCTAAGGTTGGCACATGGTTGTCAAAGTGTTTCAGAACAACGAATCCGAACGCTACTTCCAAGACGAGCGTGGGAAGAGCACGTACCGGTACGACATCCACCCCAGTGGAGCGCTACGCATCATCAAGACCCCCGAGTACAGCAAGGGACTCGACTACTCGTTTGTGGTTGTCACCTACGGGCCTACCGCTTGGAACGCTGTGAGCGGTACTGGGTGGGGTGGCACTGACGACGATCTGACGGGCCCGCACCACAACGACGACCCTCCGAGCGATGAAGGCTTCACCTTCTAGCAGTTCTTGGGCGTCGTCAGCTCGGGTTTGACTCTCACCATGTCCTGCTGATCATCTGCGTACGCTTCTCACGGTGCTAAGGATTTCATCCCGATCGCTCTTCCTGGTGACCGAGAGACCTTGGCAGAGTCGAGTAACCGCCTCTCGGGGGGTGAGAAAGGAGTCTCTCACCCCCGAGAGGATCTGCGAGAAATCAGAACGTCCCCCAAGGGCTTCCAGCCGCCGCGAAGATCCCTCCATGGCCCCCGAACAGGGCAAACACTCATGGGCGCAGGTCGTTGCGGCGTCTGAACTACCTCGACACGGCAGACGTCACCGGAGGCAGCGCATCCAAGCGGCCCTGCTTGCCCCATTCCTTGATCAGTCGCCCCCACCGCTCTTTACGGCCGAAGCGTGCAGCGATCTGTTCGCCAGTCGGCAGTGAGCCGTCCTCCTGTGGATTCGCCAAAGCCCACCGCCAGGCATCCCGCTGCACCTTAGGAGGAAGAGGAAGCCGATCGCCAGCACCTGCCTCAACCGGGTCAATGCCCTCTGAGACCACAGTCTGGTCTTGAACCACATGCAGGCGGCGACCGCCCTGTGGCACCTCATCGGAAGTCTCCACCTTCTCCTCACACTGAAGAAGAAGGTGTTCGTCATTCGTGTGCGTACGCTCTGCGTCAGCAGTGCGTACGCTGCGCGCGGCCGTGCGGAACTCGCGCATGAGCAGTTCGTACGCACCGATCAACGCAAAGCTCGGCCAAGCGTGAATGATCCGCGACCACATGGTGGGGTCAGCGACCGCGACGTTGGCCGCCAAAGACGCACCAGAACCGATGATCAGCAGAGTCCAGGGCAGCAGGCCGCCCTTGCGGCCGTTGCGAGCATCGCTCAGCAGAGTCATGGAGGAGGCAACAATCATGCCGTCCACCGAGAGCGGGAACAGGGCCGCTCTCCACGGGGGTTCGCCATGGCGCAGGGCGAGTTCGTACATGTGCGAGTAGGAAACTACGGCCGCGATCACGGCCAGCATCAGCACGGCGGCGATGGTCGTCCAGCGGGACCAGCGGGAGGGATTCATCGCCTACCACCAACCCGCTGAGGTGCCAGTGGCCGAAGTTCTCCGCGAGGTTCGACGGTGAGCTCCGACGGCTCGCCGCGGCCCGCCCCTGGTCTCAGTTCTGTTCGCAGTTCACCAGCGTTCGCGGGGGTACACCGAAGTACACCACCGCAGGTCAGAACCTCTCTGAACCACCGTGAACGAGATGTGCTCGCTCTCCTAAAGCGGGTGTCGCGTGCCCCGCGTTGACGGCCGTGAAGATGGGTTCTGGCACTGCTCTTGTGGTTCTCTCACGGAGCGTTACGAAGCTCTGTGCTCCTGAGTCACACGCGCACTTCAGGAAGCCGATGAGGACTCCTGGATCTCCTCCTTTTGCGTCACGGACCGTGCCACATCACAAGATCAGTGCCAGAACCCCTTTTCAAACGACGTTGACATCCCCTGCTTGGGAGAACCTGCGCTCGTAGAGACCGCGTTCCTTCACGAGTCGGCCCCACCGTTCCTTCCGGCCGAAGCGTTCACCGATCGCCTTCCCATCGGGTAGTTCTCCGTGCTCCTGCTCCCACGCCTCAGCCCACGCCCATGCTCTGGCTTGGAACGGTGAGTGCGGCCTGGGAAGCTTCTTCTTTCCCGACGAATCCACAAGGTGCAGACCTCTTCCCTGAGATGGAGCCAGCCCGCCACGTGAGTCCTGCTCATCCTCTGCGGACGCACTGCGTACGCTGCGCGCGACCGTGCGGAACTCCCTCATGAGCAACTCGTACGCACCGATCAGCGCGAACGAGGGCCAGGCATGGATGATCCTCGACCACATCGTGGGGTCGGCGACCGCCACGTTCGCCGCCAAGGAGGCGGACGAGCCGATGATCAACAAACCCCATGGCAGCAGACCGCCCTTGCGTCCGTGGCGGGCGTCGCTGAGCAGGGTCATGGAGGCGCCCACGATCATGCCGTCCACCGAGAGGGGGAACAGGGCGGCTCTCCACGGGGGTTCGCCGTGGCGCAGGGCGAGTTCGTACATGTGGGAGTAGGACACCACCGCGGCGATGCCCGCGAGCATCAGCACGGCGGCGATGGTCACCGTTCGTGACCAACGGGAGGGCTCCATCACGATCACTTCTTTCCTGTGATCGAGAGACCTTCAGCGGCAGAACCGCCGGGGGTGGGTGGTGGGAGACGGCCGTCTCCCACCACCCCCTGGGAGATTTTTGGGAGACGCGAACGTCCCCCAACGGCTCCCAACCGCCGTGAAGATCCCTCAACGGAACCCTCTGAACTGGGCGAATGCTTGTTGGCACAGGTCACTGCGACGCTTGAACTACCTCGACACGGTAGGGGTCACAGGTTCGAGTCCTGTATCGCCCACATCACGCGGAAGCGGGTTCCCTCGGGAGCCCGCTTCCGTCGTTTCCGGTGTCCCGGCCCTCAGGGGCGGAAGACCACCTTGAAGGCTCCCTCGGTCTTCTTCTGGAAGTTCTCGTAGGCCCAGGCCGCGTCGTCCAAGGACACGTGATGAGTGGCGAAGTCCGCCACTCCGAGGACGTCCTCGCCGTCCAGAAGCGGGAGGATCTCCGGAGCCCAGCGGCGGACGTTGGCCTGGCCCATCCTCACCTGGATCTGCTTGTCGAAGAGCGTGAGCATGGGCAGAGGGTCGGCCATCCCTCCGTAGACGCCGATCAGTGAGATGGTTCCCCCGCGACGCACGAGATCGATCGCCGTCTGGAAGGCCGCCAGGCGGTCGACTCCGGAGGTCTCCATGAGTCTGGCCGCCGCGCCCTTGGGGAGCAGGTTGGCCGCCCGCTGGGCGATCCGCGCAGATCCGTGTCCCTGCGCCTCCATGCCGACGGCGTCGATGACGGCGTCCGGCCCCCGGCCGTCGGTGCGCTCCCGAATCCGACCGATGAGCTCGTCGGTTCCGCCGGTCGGATCGAACACCTCCACCCCGCGCGCCTCCGACCGGGCGCGGCGCTCGGGAACCGGATCGACGCCGAAGACACGCCCCGCCCCCAGGTGCCGGGCGACGCGGCAGGCCATCTCTCCGATCGGTCCCAGACCCAGTACCGCGACGGAGCCGTCCCGCGGGATGTCCGCGTAACGAACCGCCTGCCAAGCCGTGGGGAGGACGTCCGACAGGAAGACGTACCGGTCGTCGGCCCCCTCACTGGAGACGGGAATGGCGTTGGCGTCCGCACGGGGAACCCGCAGGTACTCGGCCTGAGCTCCGGGGACGGAACCGTAGAGCGCGCTGTAGCCGTAGATACTCGCGCCCGTGCCCTGGTCCTCGACGCGCGTGTTGTCGCACTGGGTCTGTAGGCCCGACTCGCACATCGGACAGTGTCCGCACGAAATCTGGAAGGGGACGACCACGCGCTCCCCCGGTACCAGCGAGGTCACTCCCGGCCCCACCTCCTCAACCACTCCCAGGGGCTCGTGCCCCAAGATGTCTCCCGCACTCATGAACGGCCCGAGCACCTCGTACAGGTGCAGGTCGGAGCCGCAGAGACCGGAACTGGTGACACGGACGACCGCGTCACCGGGCTGCTCGATGCGCGGATCGGGTACGTTCTCGGTCCTGACGTCGCGCGTGCCGTTCCACACCACTGCTCTCATGGAGTCTCCTCCGTTCAGTTCGTACCGTCCCGTTGTTCCACCGGCCACGAGGTTCGTGGTCACGCGGGGTCGAGCCGCGCGGGCTCAGGCGGAGACGGTCCCGGTCGACCTGTTCCAGTGCCGGTGCCCCCCGACCAGGCGGGCGAACTCCCGGGCCACGCTCTCGTCCACCCCGGGGGCCCGAACCACTCCCGCGATGGTTTCGGGAACCGTGGGTGGACGTCCGAGGGCGTCCGGTAGCCCAGGGGCGTCGAGCAGCGAGGTTCCCGCGCCGACCGCAGCGATCGCCTTAGCGTGCTTGTAGGCCTCAAGGACGAAGTGCCGGGCTTCGCCGTCTTGGGCGAGGGATGCAGCGGCGTCGCCGCCGCCGGGGACGACCACCGCGTCGTAGAGGACCGAGGAGACGGTCGTGAAGGCGCGGTCGACTGGCAGGGTGCCGCCCTCGCGGGTGCGCACCGAACCGTCGAGCCGGGCGAGCGCCTCCACCACGGCCCCCTCCCCCACCAGCGTCCGCCGGAGGGTCTCGACGTCGGCCCCGTCCACGCCGTGGTCGACGAGCACGGCGACCTGGCGTCCGGTCAGGTCTCCGAACGCGGTGTTGGCCTGGCTGAGCGCGGGCGAGGTCCGGGTGTGGCGCCCGGTGCCAGGGTCCTCGGGCGGCTCCACTCCCAGGCCCTCGGCGACCTCGACCGCCAGACCGTGGTCGACGTGGGCCAGATTGGCGACCGCCCGCTGACGCACGGCCAGCTCCTCGCACTTGCCCAGCTCGAAGCGGAACGCGGCCACCAGGTGTTCGCGCTCCCAGTCGGCGAGGCTGTTCAGGAACAACCTGGCTTGGGAGTAGTGGTCCTTGAAGCTCTCCGCCCGTTTGCGGATCTTGTTCCCCTCGACCTTCTCCGTGTAGTGCCGGTAGACGTTCTCGTCGGCCAGCGCCGGACAGCCGCCGCCCAGGGAGTTCGGGAAGTAGGAGGTCTGGCCGCGGTGTACCCGGTGCTGGGCGAACCCGTCACGCTGGTTGTTGCTCACCGGCGCCACGGGCCGGTTGACGGGGATCTGTTGGAAGTTGGACCCGCCCAGGCGCAGCAGCTGCGTGTCCAGGTAGGAGAAGTTGCGGGCCTGGAGCAGCGGGTCGTTGGTGAAGTCGATCCCGGGGACGACGTTCGCGGTGTGGAACGCGATCTGTTCCGTCTCGGCGAAGAAGTTGTCCGGGTTGCGGTCGAGCACCATTCGACCGACGGGGCGTACCGGCACCTGCTCCTCGGGGATGATCTTGGTGGCGTCGAGGAGGTCGAAGTCGAACGCGTGCTCGTCCTCCTCCGCGACGAGCTGCACACCCAGCTCCCACTCGGGGTACTGGCCGCGTTCGATGGCCTCCCAGAGGTCGCGCCGGTTGTAGTCGGGGTCCTTGCCCTGGATGCGCTGGGCCTCGTCCCACACCAGCGAGTGCGTGCCCAGGACCGGCTTCCAGTGGAACTTGACGAACGTCCCCCGTCCGTCCGCGTTGACGAAGCGGAAGGTGTGCACACCGAAGCCCTGCATCGTGCGGTAGCTGCGCGGGATGGCACGATCCGACATCAGCCACATCACCATGTGAGTGGTCTCCGGTTGCAGTCCGACGAAGTCCCACAGAGTGTCGTGCGCGGACTGGGCCTGGGGGATCTCGTTGTGCGGTTCTGGCTTGACGGCGTGCACGAAGTCGGGGAACTTGATGCCGTCCTGGATGAAGAAGACCGGCATGTTGTTGCCGACCAGGTCGTAGTTGCCCTGTTCGGTGTAGAACTTGACCGCGAAGCCCCGCACGTCGCGCACCGTGTCCGCCGAGCCTCGAGATCCGGCCACGGTGGAGAAGCGGACGAACACGGGGGTGGTGACGTGGGGCCCGCTGAGGAAGTGGGCGCCGGTCAGGTCGGAGAGGTCCTCGTAGGGCGTGAAGTGGCCGTAGGCCCCCGCCCCCCTGGCGTGGACGACGCGTTCGGGGATGCGCTCGTGGTCGAAGTGGGTGATCTTCTCCCGGGCGTGGAAGTCCTCCAGGAGAGTGGGGCCGCGTTCGCCGACACTGAGGGAGTTGTCGGTGTCCTCGACCCGGACTCCGGTCTCAGTGGTCAGTGGGTCCCGGGAGTCGGTGCGGTGCTGTTCCAGCATCCGGTCCTTGTCGTTACCTCGTTCGGTCATGTCGGACTCCCCCGTCAGTTCGCGGTCGTGTCGAGCGACTGCCCGTCGTGCGTTGCCATGACCGACGGGGTCTGCTCGTAAACACCGCGTACGGGACCGCGCGAATTCGGCCGCGCACCGCTGGGGCCGTAAGCGTGACGAGGGCCGTTCACGGGCTCGGATACGGTCGCTCCCGGAGTAGGCGCGCCAGGTGCGCGGCGTTGCGGGCCACCGTCGCCGTGGTGGTCGCCACCGCTTCGGGAGTGCTGTCGAGATCGATGTAGTCCTTCGGGTTCATCGCCTCGGAGTTCCAGTAGGTGGACCCCGTCGCCGGAAGGGTGAACCCGCAGTCACTCAGCGCCTGGGCGCAGTCAGCGACGATCTTGTGCGCCCCGTCCTCGTTACCGACCACCGCGATCACGGCGACCTTTCCGTACATCGACGGTCGGCCTTCGTCGTCGGTCTCGGAGAGCTCGGCGTTGATCCGCTCCAGCACCCGCTGCGCGACACTCGACATGTGGCCCACCCACGTGGGTGTTGACAGGACGAGGATGTCGGCGGCGACCAGCTTCTCCCGCAACTGGGGCCACGCGTCGCCCTGGCCCGTGTCGACGGTCACTCCGGGATTGACCCGGTGGTCGACGACGCGCACCGACTCCCCTCGCACTCCGTGCCCGGAGAGTTCGTCGAGAACCTGCCGAGCGAGCAACTCACTGCTGGAGGGTGTCGGACTGGGCTTGAGGCTGCAGGTCAGGGCCAGGGCCCGAAGTTCGAAAGGCATGGGAGGACCCTACGTGTCACCCGGCCCGGGCCCCCTTGGGTCCGGGCCAGTGGCGGACCATTTTTCGAAAACGCCTCGTCAACAGCCCGCCCCACGGGGGTTTCTCCGAGCGCGAGTGGTCGGGGGCGGACGACGGCCCACGAGTTTGCGTGGGATTGCCCGTAGATCCGGGCGGGGCGGGCAGGGGCACTGGACCGTCACACGAGTGTGGGAGGAAACATGATCGCGAAACTGTCCGAGCTCGGCGTCACCTCGGAGATGGCCTACACCGCGGGTGCCGTCAGCATCGGCCTCTCGTTCCTGAGCTGGGCCGTGTCCAAGAAGAAGGAGGACGCCGGCACCGACCGCGCCGACCGGTGGGGCATCTTCGTCGGTCAGTGGGCGCCCACCTTCTTCACCCTGGGCGTCGCCCTGCGGCTCGAAGAGACCGGGACCTGACTCCTTCACGGGACGTCGGCTGTAGTCGGCACCGATGGAGGTCGGCCCCTGGCACCGTGTCAGGGGCCGGGCAGGGACCTCTGACCGCCGCCCCCGCTCAGCTCGCCAGGATCTGCGGTGAGAGCGTCTTGAGCATCGCCCGCGCCCAACGCATCTGGCGCAGGGAACGGGGCTGGCACCGTCGGGCGACCGCGAGCAGACCGGGGTCCGCGACCACCTGAGCCCCCTGACCGAGCAGATCCCAGTCGAGAGCGACCCCGCCGCTCATCCGGTACAGCCGTCTGAGGTCCGCGAGGAGCGCCAGGTCCGGGTCCGACCCCTCCCCCGGAAGTTCGCGGCTCCCCTCCTTCTCGGGATCGGTGCTCCGGAGGTCCGTCAGGGTCACACCGTACCGGGGCGCGACGGAGACGATCTCGCTCAGGTGTTCCCTGGACCACACCGCCAGATCGGTGGTCACGTGCTGGATCTCCTGCTCCTTCGCGTGCCGGTCGGCCACCCGCGAGAGCTCCGTCACGAGGGAGCTCTCCGCATGGTGCAGCTCTCTCAGGGCCGCTCCGATCCTCATCGCGTCCCCTCCCGGTGGCACTGTTCCAGAGTGTCGGCTTCCCCCCGGGTGGCCTCCACGGCCTCCGCCGCCTCGCCAACCGGTGCGGAGGCGGTCGTGGTGGGAGCCGGGGAAGGGCGCCCACCGCCACGGCTCAGGACACGCACACGCGCTGCCGCGGTCTTGAAGAGGGGCTGCTTGGAGACCGGGTCCCAGTCATCGGCGGTCATCTCGTTGGCGGCTCTGGCTCGTTCCCCGTCCGAGGCGGCCGCGACGTCGACGTCCCAGTATCCGTAGTGGAAGGGAACGAACAGTACGCCCGGCCGTACTCCGCTGATCCTCGCCCGGGCACGGACAGCACCCCGCCGCGCGCGCACCTCCACCACGTCTCCCTCCCCGATCCCCTCCGCTCGTGCGTCGGAGGGCGCGATCTCCACCCACACCTCAGGGGCCGCCCGGCGGAGTTCGGGGGCTCGACCGGTCTTGGTCCGCGTGTGGAACTGGTACAGCGTACGGCCGGTGATCAGCGCGTACGGGTACTCCCGGTCCGGCGTCTCGTGCGGGGGCACGAAGTCCACGGCCTTGAGCATCGCCAGGCCGCGGGGGTTGGCCGCACGGTACTCCTCCTCTTCCAGCGGAGCTCCCGTGACGAGGTCCTTGCCGTAACTCTCGCACTCGTCCGGCCCGGCCCAGAACCGGCCGTCCGCGTAGAGTCTCGGAGTACCCTCCGGGTTCTGTTCGTTACAGGGCCACTGCACTCCGCCGGTGGACCGCAGACGTTCGTAGGACAGTCCGGAGTAGTCACAGGGGCGTCCCTGGCTGGCCCGTTTCCATGCCTCGAAGGCGGATTCGGCGTCATCCCACTGCGGGAACGGGCGCCCGTCGTCGTCCCGGAAGCCCATCCTCCTCGCGTAGTCCAGGAAGATGTCCAGGTCGGGCCGTGCCTCACCCGGCGGTTCCACGGCCTTCTCGGACAGGTGCACGGTGCGGTCGCTGTTGGTGAACGTTCCGGTCTTCTCACCCCAGGTGGCCGCGGGCAGCACCACGTCGGCGAGTTCGGCCGTCTCCGTCATGAAGACGTCCTGCACCACCAGGAACAGCCCCTCCTTGGAGAGGAACTCACGCACCCGCCGCAGGTCGGGCAATGACGCGGCCGGGTTGGTCGCGCTGATCCACAGGAAGCGGATCGAACCCTTCTCGACGTAGCGCATGATCTGCATGGCGTGCGTGGGCGGAGCGTAGTGGGGGACGCGTAGCGGGTCGAGGTTCCAGAGCGCGGCCAGTTCCCGGACGTGCCGGTCGTTGTTCCAGTTGCGAAACGCCGTCAGGTCGCCGTCTGCGCCGCACTCACGCGTGTTCTCCGCCGTCGGCTGACCGTTCATCTGGAGCACACCCGCTCCAGGCCTGCCCAACATGCCCCGCAGCAGATGCACGTTGTTGACCTGTACGGCGGCCCCGGTGGCCTGGTTCGACTGATAGAAGCCCTGGAGGACGGTCGACACCAGCCGCTCCGCGCCACCCAGCAGTTCGGCGGCCGCGCTGATCTCACGGGCGGGCACGTCGCAGATCGCGGCGGCGCGCTCGGGCGGGTATGCGGCCGTCACCCGGACCAGTTCCTCGTAGCCGACCGTGTGCGCCTCCACGTAGGCGTGGTCGACCCGGTCGGTCCGGACGAGTTCCCGCAGGATCGCGTTCATCAGCGCGACGTTGGTGCCGGGGCGCGGGGCGAGGTGAAGCGTCGACCTCCGAGCCACGGGAGTGGCCCTGGGGTCGACGCACAACAGCCGGGGAGGATTCGCCCCGGCCAGCCGGTCGAGGACACGGCTCCACAGCACCGCCTGCGTCTCCGCCATGTTGTGCCCGTACAACGCGATGACGTCCGCGTGGTCGATGTCCTCGTAGGAGCCCGGCTGTCCGTCGCAACCGAAGGACTCCTTCAGGGCGCTCGCCGCCGTGGCCGTGCACAGCCTGGTGTTCCCGTCCAGGTGGTTGGTACCGATCGCGCCGTGAGCGATGGCGGCGAGCGTGTAGTACTCCTCCAAGAAGAGCTGTCCGCTGGTGTAGAAACCCAGAGCGCTGGCACCCCGGTCCTCCAGGGTCCTCCCGCTGTGTTCCACCACGAGGTCCATGGCGGTGTCCCAGTCGGTCTCGACCAGCTCCCCTCCCCGGCGCACGAGAGGGCGTGTGAGCCGGTCCGGGGAGTGGTTGGCCTGCCAACCGTAGAGGTCCTTGGGGTCCAGGCGGCCGCGGTTGACCCGGTCCTCCCCGCGCCCGCGCACGCCGACGATGCGGCCGTCCTTGACCGCGATGTCCAGCCCGTCACCGTTGGAATGCAGAATCGACGCGGAGGGCACCCAGCGGTCCACCTCGTGGGGGGCCACGCCCCGGGCCAGATGGAGGTCGACCCGCACGGGCCACGGCTGACCGGAGCCGTAGGGGGTGCGCGTCCCCCAGGGCTCGGCGATCGGGTCCTTGGACGGCACGCGGGTCCCCTCGCTCGTCGTCGTACCTGGAGCGGCGTCGGAAGATCCCCCTCAGTATGGGCGCTGAACGGGCGGATGGCCGGTGGCACACGCGGTCCGGACGGGTCCCGGTGCGGGCCCGCGGACTCGAGAGGGCGCCGTCACGAGCGCGGCGGCGTTCCAAACCGGCAGCAATACGGTGCCAAGTCCTGACATCCGGCTTTTCGCTCGGTGGTGCCTCGGGCATGGAGAGGGCGTCATCCGTCCGTTTCACGTTCTGGCTCCATGCCATCGTTGCGAGGACCCGTATGAGCTCCAGCACCGAGACACCCACGGCGCCGTCAGACCTCAGCGCCCACACGAACGAGGGGCCGGCCGAGGACGCCTCGGCAGAGGAACTCCTCCAGGCACTGGAGGACGAACCCGAGGGCAGCGTGACCGCCGTGCGGCTCAAGGAACGCATCCTGGACCACTACCGGCCCCTGCTGAACCGCCTCGCCCGCCGCTACGGCGGACGAGGCGAGAACCTCGAGGACCTGCGGCAGACCGCTTGCCTGGGGCTGGCCAAGGCCATCCAGGGGTACGACCCGCGTAAGGGCAGGCCCTTCATCGCCTACCTGCTGCCCACGGTCACCGGAGAGATCAAGCGGCACTTCCGTGACCACACGTGGGCGGTGCACACACCGCGTACGGCCCAGTCCCGCCGACCGCTCATGCGCCAGGCCCGCCAGGATCTGGAGCAGCACCTGGGCCGCCACCCCTCCAACAAGGAGATCGCCCGGAAGATGGGGGTCACGGTGGCGGACGTGGAGGAGGTTCTCCTGATCTCGGAGGCCTACAACACCTATTCGCTCAACGAGCCGGACCTGCGTGGTGAGGAGTCCGGCCTCGCCTGGGAGCGCTTCATGGGTGTGGAGGACCCGGGCCTGGGCCTGGTCGTGGATCGGCAGGCCGCACGGTCGGCCCTGGTCCGGCTGACGCCCAGGGAGCGGCACATCATCAAGCGCCGCTACTTCGACGAGTGGAAGCAGGCACGCATCGCCCGCGAGGTCGGATGTTCGCAGATGCACGTCTCCCGGCTGCTGTCACAGGCCCTGGAGTGGCTGCGCGCCGAACTGAGCGCCCCCGAGGCGCCGACGGGGCCGACCGCCGTGACGGGACGGACCCCGCCCGAATCCGTGTCGCACACCGAGACGGCCGATGACCGTCCGTGAGGACCAGGGCCGTCCGCGCTGTACGCCGCGCGCCACGAACACGGAGAACCGTTCACTCGGCCGGACCCGAGTTCCGCCCTGATGAAGTCCTCCAGTCGTGCGAGGTCGTGCCGTTCGGGGACCAGGTCGATCATGGAGTCGGCGCTGTTGGCGCCGTCGGCCCGGTGTTCTGCCTTGTCCGGCACGCGACCCGCACGGCGGTGTTCCACCGCCCGACACCCGCGACACGTACCGGCGTGGGCCGTCGGGCTCCTGCCGGTGAACCGGCGCCCTCGTATGGCCCGTCACCGCCCCGAGTCGGTCTCGCCCTCACGGCTCCGGTCTCCCTCGCCCGGGCTCTCCGTAACGGGATCGACGATGTCGGCTTCTGGCGACGCACCCACGATGAGGCCGAAGAACACGTGGTCGACCAAGAGGGCGAGCCGCTCCCGCGGGCGGGCCCGACGGGCGTGCGCCAGGCCGAGGGCGGGAGCCAGAGCGAGCTCGAACAGCCCCCAGGACAGCAGTCCGTAGAGGGGTCCGGTGAGCCTGGACGCGCGTAGACGCGAGGGGACCAGGGCGAAGGCCGCGCCGGCCCCCGCACCGTACCCCCAGTGCGCGAACTCGATGAACGCCGTCCGTCGGTGCTCGGGAACGGCGCGAAGCATCGTGGGAACGCCCTCGAGCAGTATCGCCTCGGGCGGCGTCCTCTCGATCATCCCCAGGCCCACCGCCGCCTGGCGCATACCGCTCATCGCCATCGCCGCCACGGCCCCCCGAGCGGCTCCCCTCAGCAGGGGCCGACGAGGAGGGAGGCGAGTCTGGTCCGGCATGGCTACCTCCTGACATCGCTGTTGTCGCGTCCCTGACCACGTCGACCGCTTCGTACACATCGGGCCCCTCACGTGGGCCGACGCCCCCACCGCTGTTTCGGCGCGGGTTCACCGGGGCAGTCGGTCGACACGGAGTGTCCGCGTCGCGACAGGAGGGGCTCGATGGCGCGCGAGAAGACGACGATCGGTGACCACGGCTTCCTCTCCGACTGTCACACCGCCGCGTTGACCTCCCCGGACGGGGCGATCACATGGTTGTGCACGCCGCGCTTCGACGGCTCCGCCTTCCTCTCGGGGATACTCGACCCCCGGGTCGGCGGAGAATGGGGCCTGGAGGTGCAGGGCGCACTGCCGGTGGCACGCTCCTACATGGAGGACAGCCTCGTCCTGGAGACCCTGTGGCGGGGGGACGACGTCGAGGTGCTGGTGCGGGACCTGCTCGCGGTCGGCCGGGGGGAGGGCGGCGCGGGCCCGTTCAGGGAGGGCCTCCTGGTCCGTATCGTGGAGTGCAGGTCCGGTACGAGCGCCGTGCGTTCGCGTCTACGCGCCCGTCCCCGTTTCGGTGGCGCGCGGCCCTCCTGGCAGACCGTCCGCGGGTGCCTACGTGAGGCGTCCGGACCCCTCCTGTCCGGTACGCCGCCTCCCACTCTGGGCCCGGGTGGAGACCCCGAGTTCCGTGTGGAGCTCGCTGAGGGAGAGACGGCCGTCTTCGCACTGGATTACCTCACGGGAGAGCGCGGTGTCGTTCCCGGGCAGGGACACGCACTGCTGCGAGAGACCCTCGAAGCCTGGCGCGCCTGGTCGGCCAGGACCGACTACGACGGGGTGGGGGCGTCGCAGGTGCGGCGAAGCGCCCTGGTTCTGCGGGGGCTCCTCCACCAGGAGAGCGGCGCCCTCATCGCGGCGCCCACGACCTCCCTGCCGGAATGGCCCCGGGGGCCGAGGAACTGGGACTACCGCTACGTCTGGCATCGGGACGCCGCTCTGGTCGTCCTGGCCTTCCTCCGTTTGGGGCACGCGGAGGAGGCCGGGCGCTACCTTCGTTACCTGCTCGGCGCGTGCGGTCGGCCGGTCGGCTGGGTCGCCCCCGTCCACACCGTGGACGGTCAGCCACCTCCCACCGAGACGACCCTTGGTCACCTCGCCGGACACGGCGGAGCCCGGCCGGTGCGGGTGGGCAACTCCGCGTTCTCACAACACCAGCTGGACGTCTACGGACACATCCTGGACGCGGCGCACTGCTACGAGGAGGCCGGAGGCGGTCTCGAACCGCACGAGCTCCGGCAGCTCGACACCGTGGTGGAAGCGGTACGGGACCTGTGGCGCGAACCGGACGACGGCGTGTGGGAGGTCAGGTCCGAGTCGCGCCACTGGACCAACTCCAAGGTGCACGCCTGGGTCTGCCTCGACCGGGCGATCCGGTTGGCGGAAGCCACGGGGCGGGCCGACCAGGTGCCGTTGGGGGAATGGCGTGCGGAGGCACAGGCCATCCGTGAGCAGGTGCTCGAGCTCGGTCACGACCCCGTGACGGGGTCGTTCGTCCAGTCCTACGGCTCGACCAACGTCGATGGGGCGTTGTTGAGGATTCCGCTCCTGGGCTTCCTCGGCGGGAAGGACCCCCGTGTGCTCCGGACCCTCGAACGGGTGGAGACCGAACTCGGAGACGAGAGCGGGCTCGTCCACAGGTACGAGCCCGAGGAGACCGCGGACGGCATCGGCACCCCCGAGGGCGCCTTCTTGCTGTGCTCCTTCGACCTCGTGTCAGCGCTGGTGCTCGCGGGACGGGAAGCGGAGGCCTCACGCAGGTTCCACCGCCTCTGCGCGACCGTGGGCGGCCTGGGTCTGCTGTCCGAGGAGATGGCGCCGGACGGCACCCTTCTGGGGAACTTCCCCCAGGCCTTCGCCCACCTGGCCCTGATCGAGGCCGCTGTCAACCTGGAGGGCTCGGGCGGCGGCGAGGCGCTGCACGCGTGGGCCCGGGGCAGGGCCGAGAACCGCGACCGCTCCACCTCGAAGGGGGCGGCGGGAGAGCCGGGAGCGAACGGGACCGATGACTGACCAGGGCGCCCGCGCATCCCGGTCCGACATCGACGAGGCGGAGGTACTCGCCCATGACGGAGAACGCACAGCCGAAACGCCACACGACGAGTCTGCCGGAGACCGCGCGGGTACTGTCCACGGTCCTGGTCCCCACCGCGGCCCGTGGCGCCATCGTGCGCCGCCCCACCGGAGAGGCGCTGGTGGCGGCCCTGAGCGCGGACCACAAGAGTGTCGGGGTGCTGCGCGAGCTTCGACGGCGCCATGGCGACGACCCGCTCCCCCTGGGCTACACGGGCCGCCGCATCGCGCTGGTGCTGTCACCTGAGGACGTTCGGCGGCTTCTGTCGGAGACCCCGGACACGTTCTCCCCGGGCGGCGCGGAGAAACGGGGGGCGCTGAACCACTTCCAGCCCCATGGAGCCCTCGTCTCCGATCGACGCGACCGGCCTGACCGGCGCCGTGCCAACGAGGAGGCCCTGGCTCCGGGACAGCGCCTCCATCCCGACGCCCCCGCCATCGCCGAGCACGCGGAAGAGGAGGCCCGATCCCTCGTCAGGGCGCTGCGCGGCCCGGGGCCGCCGGGCGGGGTGCTGGACTGGGCACGGTTCTCCGAGACCTTCGACGCCCTCGCGCGACGGGTGGTCTTCGGCAGGGCGGCCGCCGGGGACCGCCGCAGTACCCAACTGCTGCGGCGGCTGAGGCACAGGGCCAACTGGTCGTATCTGCTGCCGGTGGACCACAACCGTCGAGCGGAGTTCCTCGACCGTATCCGCACGGGCATCGACCGTGCGGAACCCGGTAGCCTCGCCGCCCGGCTCGGGCCTCCGGGCGCGAGCGAACGTCCCGAGGACCAGATCGCACACTGGTTGTTCGCGTTCGACGCCGCCGCGGTGGCCGCGTTCCGGTCACTGGCCGTGCTGACCTCCAGCGGTCCCGAGGTGGACGCCGTCCGGGCCGAGGCGCTCACAGAGGACGGTCCCGATCTTCCGATGCTGCGCGCCGCCCTGCGCGAGTCGGTCCGCCTGTGGCCCACGACCCTGGTGGTGATTCGCGAGAGCACCCGGGAGACGGTCTGGCGGGAGCGGAGCATCCCACCCCGAACCGCCTTCCTGGTGCTGAGCTCCTACTTCCACCGCGACCCCACCCGGCTCCCCTACGCGGACGCCTTCGCCCCCGCCATCTGGAACGACGGCCGTGCTGAGGACGACCCCGGGATCGTGCCCTTCAGCTACGGGCCCGCCGGCTGCCCGGGCCGTGATCTGGTGCCCCTCACCGTTTCCTACCTCTTGAGGGCCCTGTTCAGGGTGGGCGGTCCCCTGCCGGTCGGCGGATCGCCGGAGCTGCGGACCGACGCCCTGCCAGCGTCACTCAACCACTTCGACCTGCGGTTCGTACTCTGAGGCCCGACCGGTCAGGCGGGTGTGGGTGCCTGGCAGGGGCCGGACCGGCGCCGAGCCGTCCCAGCGTTCGTGTCAGCGCACCGGCAGCACCCAGCGCTCGTGGCGCACACGCACCCAACGCGTGGTGCCGGCCCGGGGCGTGTGCAGGCCCCACCGGGCGGTGAGGAAGTGTTCCAAGGGCGTCGGAGCCGTCGGGCGGGCCTCCACGCGCAGCCGCCATCGTCCGTGGGCCCCGCCCTGGGGCCACCGGCGTCTGACCGCACCCGCGCAGGGCCCGACACCCGACTGTCGGAGGCTGGTGTCGGACCACGTGTAGGGCATCCTCGGCACCGTCCTGGCGACGAGTACGCCGGGGAGCGAGTCGGCGTCCAGGGAGAGGAACACCACGCCCCGCCGTCCCTGGCCGTCCACTGAGTACAGTCGGACGTTTACCTCGTCGAACGCACCGAGGGCGCGCACGCCGAGCACCCGGGTGGTCGGGGCACGGAAGGCCACGAGACCCGCGTAGGTCGTTCCGTCGAACAGATCGGGTCGGGTGCCGAAGGGAAACAGGTGGGTCACCGCGGCGGGATCGACCCGCCAGTGCAGGAAGACCACCCCCGCCCACACCTGACGCAGCACCGCCGGCCCCGGAAGCGGCGGCGCTTCCACGGGGGGTACCTGGCCCTTCCGTTCCATCTCCCCGGTCACCTCGTCCTCTTTCCCGCCGTGCCCGACGACGACACGAAACCCAGTGAACACCATGAGCGACTTTCCTGTCACGGCGAGTTAACGTCGGGGTGTGCTCTCCCATCCGTCGCCGTCACGTGATCCCTACCCGGGCAGACCCCGCCGCATCACGGCCGTGGTCGCGTCATGGCTCGTACTGGTGCTGGTCAGCGGCTGCACCGGGCCCACCCCCACCGAATCGCTGTACCGGGACGCCGCGGAACAGACCGTCACCGCCCTCCTCTCCGCCGTGGGAACGGGGATCATGCTCTCCGAGATCCATCGCCGGGACATGGCCTTCTCCCCCTACACGGAGACCACCGTCGAGGACGCGGAGGACGCGGCACGCTCCGTCAACGACACCTTCGGAACACGGCAACCGCCCACGCCCCGGGCGCGGTCGCTGCGCTCGGAACTGGCTCCGCTGTGTGACAGCGCGGTGAACGCCCTCTCTGACCTGCGCATCGCCCTGCGCGAGGACGACGGTGCCGCAGTGCGGACGGCGGAGAGAAGCTTGAGGAGCGTCGCCGTCGACCTCACCGAGCTCCAGGACGAGCTCTCTTGAGGTGGCTGAGCGCCGTGACTCTCGGCCTGCTCACCGCCGTGGGCGGCTTCCTCGACATCGGGGACCTGGTCGCCAACTCCGTGGTCGGCTCCCGGTTCGGGATGAGTCTCGCGTGGGTCGTCCCCGTGGGAGTCGTCGGCCTCATGGTCTTCACCGAGATGTCCGCCCGGGTCGTCGCGACCACCGGACGCGGGACCTTCGACCTGGTACGCGAACGGCTCGGCGCCCGGGTCGGGCTCGCCAACCTGCTGTCCTCCTACCTCATCACGTTGCTCACCCTGTCCGCGCAGATGGGCGGCATCGCCCTGGCGCTCGAACTGGCCAGCGGCATCCACTACCTCCTCTGGGTTCCCGTGGTCGGGTTCCTCGTGTGGGTCGTGTTGTGGCGCCTGCCGTTCGAGAAGATGGAGAAGACCTACGGTCTCCTCGGCCTGACCCTGATCGTGTTCGCCGTGGCTCTGTGGCGGCTGGGTCCGGACTGGGTGGCGCTCGCTTCCGACGCGGCGTCCTTCTCCCCTCCACCGAACGAGGGCGTGGCCGTGTGGTGGTACTACGCCATCGCCCTGTTCGGCGCCGCCATGACCCCGTACACAGTGCTCTTCTTCTCGTCGGGGGGCGTAGAGGAGAAGTGGACGACCCAGGACCTGGCGACGGCCCGGATCAACGCCTTCGTCGGCCTCCCTCTGGGAGGGCTGCTCTCCCTCGCCATCATGGGATGCGCGGCGGTCGTCCTCATGCCGGCCGGGATTCAGGTGTCCGACCTGGGGCAGGTGGCCCTGCCGGTCGTCTCGACCCTCGGCAAGCTGGGGCTCATCGTGGTGATCCTGGGATTCTTCGCCGCGACCTTCGGCGCCGCCTTGGAGTCGGGGCTGGCCGCCGCCTACGGCGTCGCCCAGTACTTCGGCTGGCGCTGGGGGAAGTCACTGCCGCCTGTACGGGCACCCTTCTTCCACCTGGTCATCATGGTGAGCCTGCTCAGCGGCACCCTTTTCGTCCTGACCGGGGTCGACCCGGTGACCGTCACCGAGTACAGCCTCATCCTCTCCGCGGCGGCCCTTCCGTTGACCTACCTGCCGATCCTCGTCGTGGCCAACGATCACGGCTATCTGGGCGACCGGGTGAATTCGCGTTTCACCAACGTCCTGGCCTCGGTCTACCTGGTCCTGGTGTGCGTGGTGTCGGTGGCCGCGATTCCCTTGATGGCCTACACGAAGGCGGGGCAGTGAGATGACGCAGGACAGGAGCGAGCACGTCTTCCGGATCGGCTTCACGGTCCTGGACCGTCAGGTCGTCGACCGGCACGGAGAGAACCTGGGCAAGGTCGACGACGTGGAGTTCACGTGGCAGCCGGGGCGGGCCCCGGCCATGACGGCCCTGGTCGTCGACGCCGCCTCGCTCGGCGGTCGGCTCGCCGGCCGGCTCGGGCGGTCCTGGGAGGCGGTCCTCAAACGCCTGCGCCCTCTGGATCACTCCCCCACCACGGTCGCGGTCTCCGACGTCGAGGAGTTCACACCGACCACGGTGCTGTCCACGAGGGCTCCGACAGGCGGGCGTCCCGTGGAGGACTGGATCGCCCGCAACGTCATCGCCCGGGTCCCGGGCGGCACACGGTGAGTCGGGTGTTCGCCGGAGACGTGCTGGGGTCACGGATCGTCGACCGCTCGGGCCGGTCGATCGGGTCGGTCCAGGACGTCGTGGTCCGCCGGGACGACGACGGGTACACGGTCCTCGGCCTGGTCCTGGGACGTTCCGCGTTCGCCGGGCGCCTCGGGTTCGGAGACTCCCTCGAACCCCCCACCCCCTGGAGGCACGTGTTGGCCTGGCTACGGCGACACGAACGCTACGTCAGGTGGGAGGACGTCGTGTCGGTGGAGACGGGACGCGTGACGATCGCCGTGGACCATGACTCCCTTCCCAGGCACTGGCATCAGCAGGCGTGAGTCCGCGCGGTGCCGGGGCCCCGGGAACCCGGGAGGTCGCCCGCACCTCCGGCTCCCGCTCGCCCCGGTTCCGGAAAAGCTGCCCCTCCAGTCGGTTGAGGCGGTCCCCGAACCCCCCTGCGGCACGCGGTGAGCTCCGGGCCGAGGTCGTCACGGGCAGGTCGCACGGGCGGCTCACACGGTGTCCGCGCCGCACCAGTTCGTTGACCAGGGCCTGGTCCTCCGCCATCCGCAGTGCCTCGAAACCGCCGCAGTCCAGGTAGGCGGAGGCCCGCACCCCGAGGTTGGCCCCGTGCACGTGGGGGTGCTCCCCGCCCCGGACCACCGGATAGGTGCGCACGAAGCGCTCCGCCAGTTCGGCGCGACGCCCGGACCAGTCCGCGACCTCGACGGTCCCCGCCACGGCGTCGGCGTTCCGGGACAGAGCCAGCTGGGCCGGTATCCAGCGCTCCGGCACCACGCTGTCGGCGTCCGTGAAGGACATCCACACGTCGTCAGCGGGACCGACGAGGTCGAGCGCCAGCTCGGCCCCGGCCCGCCGCACCGCTCCGACGTTGCGACACGCGACCTCCAGCACGTGGGCGCCCTCGGCGCGGGCCAACTCCGCCGTCGGGTCGGCGCAATCGTCGGCGACCACCACCACGCGCCGACGCCTCGGGGCCAGCCCGCAACGGCGCAGGGAGGCGTGGACCGACCGCAGGCAGGCGACGATGCTCTCCGCCTCGTCATGTGCGGGGATCACCACGGTGACGGCGTCCATCAAACCAGCCCCTCCCGCTCGGCGACCGAGCGCGACCCCCGGACGCCGGGGCACTCGTAGACGCCGAGCTGGAAATCCCGCTCGACGTGCAGCACCGTTCGGTCCAACCCCGGCACAGCGTCGACCGCCCGGTGTGCGTCGTCCCCGGAGCGCACGTGGTCGCGGACCGGGTGACGCCAGTGCACGGCGACGACCGTCCCCTCCGGTGTCAGGGAGCGCACGGTCAGGGCGAGCACCGTGGCCAGGTCGGCGTCGTCGAAGTAGTAGAGGAGTTCCGAGAGCACCACGAGATCGAAGCCTCCGCCGGGCCACTCCTCGGGAACGGCGGCGCGGCCGACCTCGACGTGCTCGGCGCCGGTCAGCGCGCTCCTGGCGCGGGCCGCGGCCTCCGGAACGACCTCCCAGGCCAGGAGCGCGTCGCACCGCGCCGCGAGCCCACTCGTGAGGACCCCGATCGAACACCCGGGTTCGAACGCCCGCGCGTACCTCTCACGGGTCAGGGACGCGAGAGTGAGCGCCCGCTTGCGGTGCTCGTACCAGCGGCTCCGGAAGCCCCACGGGTCCGCCTCTCCCGCGTACACCGAGTCGAAGTATCCCCGCCCCACACTCACCGGAACACCACCTCCCATCCGCGCCGGAAGTGTGCCAGCATCGCCTCGTCGAGGACGGCGCCGTCCGCCGCGGTCGGGCCGATCGGCCCGGTCTGCGTGGTGAAGGCGCCCAGAGCCCGGGCCTTGAGCCGGCGTACGTCCGGCGGCAGGTCGATCCGCCGCGCCCGTGCCCAGGGCACCGAGGCCTCGGCGGGTCGGGCCCAGTGCCACGTCCACACGGGGTAGGAGACGAGTGCCGGGCCCGGCCCCGAAACCGATCCCGCCCCGTTCGCGCGGTCGAGGGCCTCACGGGCCGCGAGACCGGTCGCACGGTGGTCCGGATGCAGGTCGCCCTCCCAGGTGGCGACGCACAGTTGGGCGCCCGCGCACAGTTCCGCGAGGCGCTCGGTGAGCCGGGCGCGGCACTCCTCGACCCGGCCGTCCGGGAACCCCAGCCGGACGACGCGGGCGCCCCCGGCTCCCAACAACGACAGTGCCCGCGCGCGCTCGTCGGCGCGCGCCTCGGCCAGGGCCCGCGGAGGAAGGCTGCCGCCGGGGTGGGAGCCCTCTCCGTCGGTGACCGCCACGACGGTGATCCGCGCGCCCAGCGCCGCCAACAGGGCCGTCGCCCCGCCGAACCCCAGCGTCTCGTCGTCGGGGTGGGGGGCGACCACCACCGCGTCCGTGACTCCCGCCAGGGCGAACGCTGGCAACCGCCGCAAGACGCCCCATTTGCGCCAGAGCCGTTCGGGGGTGCCCTCGGCGTCGATCGGGTGCGCGTCGCCGCGGGTCTCAGAGGCCATGGGGTTCGCCCCCCTCCGAAACGTCCATCCCGCCCAGGGCCGCAAGGTCGCGGTCGGCGTGGTGCTGGCTCAGGTACACGGCGAGGTCGGCCGCCGCACGGGCGTAGTCGGCGTCGGCCGCGAGCGGGCCCGCACCCAAGGCCTCGCCGGTGCGTCTCAGGACGTCCCCGCAGACCCCGGCGACGACCGCGCGGACCCGTGCGGCGCGCGGGGCGGCACGGTCCAGGACGTCCTCGGGGTCGGCGTCGATCTCGTCGGCCGCCCGGCCCAGCACGGAGGCGGCCGCGTACAGGTCCCGATCCACGCTCCCCCACGCCGTGCGGGTGTGCACGTCGGCCGTCTCCCGCGCCGCCCGGGCCGCCAGCGGCGCACTCACCGCGACCGCACCGCCCAGCCAGCAGGCGGCGACCCCGGCGCCGCCGTGGTGGAAACCCGGCCTCCGCGTATAGGCCCCCGGGTCCCCGACCGCCTCGGCGGGCACGTCGTCGAACCGGAGCGTCAGTGTGTCGCTGGCCGCCATGCCCGCGCTGGCCCACGTGCCCTCGGGCGGCCCGAGGTCAGCCGTGGCGACCGCGAAGAGGCGGCGTCCACCCCCCGCGATCTCGGCGCTCACCAGGGCGTGGGTACAGCTGCGCGCACCCGAACAGAAGGGTTTGACACCCCTCAGAAGCCAGCCCCGGTCGACGGCCAGGGCGGTGAGGCCGGGGCCGGGCGGATGGGCCGCCCACACACCCCATCGCTGTCCGTGCCGGGGCGGCTCCGCGCCGAGCTCGATGAGGATCGCCACGGCGTCCGCGTGTCCCTCGGCGAGCCGGGCCAGGCACAGGTCCTCGCGCGCCAGGTTCCGGAGAGCCCTCCACCGGCTCCGGGTGCGCCCCCGGCCCGGAAGGGGAAGCTCCAGGTCGCCGGAGCGGACCGCTCGGGCGAACGACGCGGCGACCCGGCGGCGGCTCACCTCCGGCACGCCGTCACGTGGCGCCTCCCCCTCCTCCGCTTCCACCGGTGCCCGCGAGGTGGTCGGTCGGCTCATCGGTCCTCCCCTGGCCTCTCCTCGGTCCCGCCGCGCACACGCGGGGTCCGCCCGTGCCCTCCTTGGGCGTCTGACCCGGTCAGCCCTCCCCCAAACCCGCAGTGCCGGTCCGGCCGCCCCGGGCCCACTCCGGTGCGAGCGCCCGGGTCAGACGTGGTCTCGGGGGACACGCTCGGTCCACTCCCGGGAGAAGACCCGCTCCCCCGATTCGTAGGCGTCGAGGGTCGCGTGCACCCGGAACTCCTCCTCGGTGCACTCCAGCGCGGTGTACGTCTCGGTACGGGTCCGCCACCCGCCCCGGGAGAACCGCATCGTCCACGCCGTCCGCCCCCGCACCGACGTGAAGTCGTCCCCCACCGCCTCGTACAGCTCGTGGGCCCGACGGGTGGCATCGAGGCCGATCTCGTCGTAGCGCAGCACCCCGCCGTCCTTCTCGATCTCCAGGACGAAACGGTTGTCCGCCATGTCGCGCCGGACCGTCCAGTGGTGCTCACCGGGTCGCATCCGTGTGGTGGGTGCCGGGGCCACCGCCTCCGGTTCCGCGAACGCGTCACCGCCGGGTTCACCACCCTCGACGCGCCGCACCGGGAGGACCAGACTGCTCCGGTCCGGGTACACCGTCAGGAGCACGGGCCGGGGCGGCGGCCAGGCCAGCGGCCAGTAGGAGGTCGACAGCGACAGCCGAATCCGGTGCCCGGGCGGGAAGGCCTGCGCCACCCCGTTCAGGGTGATCTCCACCCGGTAGGTCTCCCCCGGAACCAGCGTCGTCGGCGCGTCGTCGCGATCACGGTGAGTGAGGTTGAGTAGCCCGTAGGTCACCCGTGTGGCGCTCCCGTCCGGGGCGACGTCGCACAGCCGCGCGGCGACCATCGCCACCGGCTCGGTGACGCACAGTTCCAGGACCGCGCGCGCCGTCCCCAGGATCTCGCACCGCTCCTGGAGTGGTTCGGTGTCGAACACGAGGGAGCCGCCGTCCTCCTCGCGCTGGTCGAAGGGCAGGTCCGGCGGCGCGCTGTAGGAGGCCCACTTGCCTGCGAACTGTCCCACCGACAGCGGGGAGCGCACCGTCCTCTCCGCGGTACCGCCCCGCGTCTCGGGCGCGCCCATCGCGTTCTCGGCCAGCGTCAGCTCGCGCTCCTCCACCCGGGCGCACGGCCAGCCGGGTTCACGGACCCAGCGGCCGGGACGCTCCTCGTAGGAGGTGGAGGGCGGGACGCTCTCCTGCATCCACGCCCACAGGCCGGTCTCCCGCTCCACACCGTTGTCCTCGCCCTTGGTCCAGTGGTCCAGCCAGCGCACCACCTCCTGGAGGTAGCCGATCGCCGGGCCGGGCACTCCCAGGTGCGGGTACCGGTGCGACCAGGGGCCCACCAAGCCCTTGACGGGGGCTTCTAGGTGCTCCAGCAGGCGCAGGACGGCGTTCGAGTAGCCGTCGGCCCAACCGCTGGTGGCAAGGACCGGGCACCCGACGCTGCCGTAGTGCTCGCTGACGGAGGCATGCCGCCAGTAACCGTCCCTGCGCTGGTGGCGGAGCCACTCCACCACCCAGGGGCGGTTGGCCTCCAGCCGCTCCAACCACATGTCACGCCAGGCCGGGCCGACGGTCTGCGGATCGGGCGGGCAGGTGGCGAACGCGAAGGTGGTCCCGGCCTCGGCCAGGTTGTCCGACAACAGGCAGCCGCCCATGTAGTGGAAGTCGTCGGCGTAGCGGTCGTCGGTGAAGCAGCTGACCGCGATGGCGCGCAGGCTCGGGGGACGCCGCGCGGCGACCTGGAGGGCGGCGAACCCACCCCAGGACAGACCCATCATCGCGGTGTTCCCGTCGCACCAGGGCTGGTCGGCGAGCCAGGCCAGGACCTCCTCCGCGTCCCGCTGCTCGCGGTCCAGGTACTCGTCGGTGAGCACCCCCTCGGAGTCCCCCGTGCCCCGCAGGTCGACCCGGACGCAGACGTACCCGTGCCCGGCGAGGTAGGGGTGGTGCGTGGAGTCGCGCACCGAGGTGAGGTCGCGTCGCCGGTAGGGAATGTACTCCAGGACGGCCGGGACGGGGGACTCCTCGGCCGTGCGCGGCATCCACAGCCTCCCCGCCAGGCGCACGCCGTCCGACATCGGAATCCAGAAGTGGTCCTCGGCCCGGACCTCGTGGGGCAGGTCGTCGACCGTACGCATCAGCGCACCTCCTCTGCCTCAGCCGCGCACGACGTCCGCGGCCTGGGCGTCGTTGCGGAACTCGAACCGCAGAGCCCGCACGCAGCGCTCGAACTTGGCGCGCAGCTCCAGTTCGTCGGCCCCTCCGGTGATGATCTTGGCCAGCTCGTAGCTGTAGCTGTCCTGGGCGAGCATGTCGGAGAGACGCTGGCCCTCCTGCGGCACCACCTGGACGCTCACCCCCGTTATGGACTCCCTCAGTGCCACCACCTCGTCCGGGGTCGGTACCCGGGTCACCACGCCGTCGCGGAATCGGCGCAGGTACCACTCAGCGGCCACGGGGAACCTGTCCCCGGCCGACTCGGTCGGGTGGGGGTCGCGCCCCAGGGCCAGGCGGAGCATCCGCTCGTGGTTGGCCACCCCGTCGACGACCTCGAACAGCGCCGCGTGGCTCTGGGAGTGCCGGGGGTTGACCTCCACGACGCCGAGGCCGTCCGTGATCGGGTCGTAGAAGAACTCGACGCTGAAGGTGGCGTCGTCCAGCCCGTGCGCGGTGATGACGCGTTCGGTGGTCTCGACGATCCGCCCCCGGACCCGCTCCGGAAGTCCCGACGGGTACTGGTGACACAGGAACGACGCGTCCCCGGGGTAGTCGACCGAGTCGAGTACTCCGTACACGGTGACCTCACCACGGTGGACGCACCCTTCCGCGGCGGCCTGTACCCCGTGCAACTCCCCCTCGGCCAGGCAGTGTCTCCGACCGGCCCTGGCGACCTCGGCGGGCAGGTCCACCCGGCTCAGGACGCTCTCGAAGGGGCGCCCCAGCCGGTCGACGCCCTTCCTCAAGCGCGCGACCGCGCCGTCGAAGCCCTCGTCGTCCTGCGCCCGGAACGCGAGTTCGGAGGAGGCCGACTTGATGGGCTTGATCCACAGCGGGTAGTCGAGCCCGTGACGGGGCCGCTCGGCGTCCAGGTCGACCAGGGCGAACGGCGGGAGGGCGTCGGTCGCCCCGGCCTGGATCAGCCTGCTCCAGTACTTGTGCTCGCAGCGCACCACCGCGGCCAGGTCCGGTGCGGGCAGGCCGCGCTCCGCGCACAGGATCGGGACGAGCAGGGTGACTGGGAAGTCCCGGAACCCGAGGATGGCGTCGACCGTCCCCTCGAAGCCCTCCAGGACCCCGCGGGCGGCCGCGAGCGTTGTCTCGACGTCGATCTCGCCGCGCTGGAGCTCCTCGATGCCGAGGAGTGTGTGGAACCGGCACTCCCGTCCCGTCGGGGTCCTCTCCAGCAGTCGGCGGTTGCGCTGGTCCAACCCCATCACGAAGACGTTCTTCATGGCTTCTCCCTCCTCCCCACGCGTGCGCGAACGGACGTGCGGGCTCACTCGCGCGGCTACCCCGGCTCCCGGGGCGGTACACGTACGTCCGGAACCGGAAGGGCCGCCCGGGGCCCCGGGCGGCCACCAGAGGCGCTACCCCACGTACCGCCGGGCCTCGGACCTACGGCGCGGCCCCGCGAGCAGGCGCAACCCCTCTTCCACGTGCGCGGGCACCGGGCGGCGTTCCCTGAGCACCCAGGGGAGCCCGGCCAGGGCGTCGAGCACCGCCAGCGCGCTGGTCACGTCGTACGGGACCGACCCCAGCACGGACCGAGTGTGGTCCAGTGCCCCGCTCGGGGCGCGGCGCAGCCAGGCCGTCCACAGGGTGTTGCGGATGCCCTGGCGCCTGCGTCGACGCGGCTGCCGGACCTCCGACGCCTCGTGGTGGGCCACCATGGCCTCGTCCCAGCACATCCACCAGCCGTCGGCGGCCAGGTCCAACGCCAGGAGCTCCTCCTCACCGCCCAACCACAGACGCGAGGAGAAACCCCCGGCACGGCGGAACGCCTCCACCCGGAACACGGTCACCCCGGCAAGGACGCCCAGCAGGGCGGGCCCGGGAAGCCAGTCGGGGCACGGCAGCGGCGAGTGGCGCAGCTCCGGGGTGAGCGGATCTTCCTCGCCCCGGGGCTCCACCAGTAGGCGGGCGGTGATCGCCCCGAGGCGCGGGTGTGCGTCGAGCAGGCGGACCGCGCGGCCGAGCGCGCCCGGCTCCCACCAGGTGTCGTCGTCGCAGAAGGCCACATAGGGGGTGGGCAGGGCCTCGACCCCCAGGTTACGGCCCACCGCGCCCAGGTTGGCACCCGCGCGGATGAGGTGCGTCCCCGGGTGCTCCTCCTCGACGGTCCGCGCGGTGCCGTCGGTGGAGGCGTTGTCCACGACCACGATCGGTGGCGACTCCGGCAGTTCCTCGAGGAACCGCAGGGTCCGGGCCAGTTCACGCCTTCGGTTGTGCGTGATGACCACGACGCCGATCCGGGTGTTCACGTCCGTTCCAGACACGCGAGATCCTCCTCCACCGACGCGGGCAGTCGACTACGCGCTGCCCACACGCGGGGCGCCATGGCCACCGCCAGGCGCAGCGCCCGGCGGGCCTCGGGGTCCCGCACCCCCCGCGCCAGCGCCCTGGCCGTGCGTTCCAGGACCACCCCGGGTCTGCGCCGCAGCCACACGGTGAGCAGCGCGTTGCGCTGCTCCAGAGTGCGCCGCCACCGGCTGGGCGGGCGCGACGCGGACGGCCGGTGGTGGGCGTGCACTTGCGGCAGGTGGCACAAGCCCCACCCGCGGACGGTGAGGTCCTGCGCGAGGAGCGCCTCCTCACCGCCGAAGAACAGCAGCGAACCGAACCCTCCCACCTCGTCGTAGGCGGCTCGGCGCACGACGCTCGCACAGGCCAGGAACCCCAGGGCCCGGGGCCAGGGCAGGTCGGCCGCCGGGGCCAGCGGGCTGTGCAGCAGGTCCCCGTTGACGGGGTCGGGGCGCTCTTCCTCCCCCACGTAGACCGCCGCCGCCACCAGGCCCAGCCGGGGGTGCGCGTCCAGCGCATCCGCCGCGCGTTCCAACGCACCCGGGTACCACCAGGAGTCGTCGTCGCTGAAGGCCACGTAGGGAGTTTCGGTGAGCGCGACCCCCGTGTCCCGTGCCGCGCACCCCGCGTTGCGGTCGTTCTCCACCAGTGTGACCTCGGGGAACCTGCTCCGGACGGTCTCTCGTGTGGAGTCACGCGAGGCGTTGTCCACGACCACAACCGGCGGCGCGGGCTCCAGCGAACGCAGGCGGGTCAGGGTACGGCACAACTCCCCGACCCGGTCACGGGTGATCACCACGACCGACACCCTGGATCGCTTCGTGTCCGGCTCCATCCTCTTCCTCCCTTGCCTGGCGGAGCACCCCGTCCGCCTTGTCGGCGATGTCCATCTCCGCGTGCCGACCCATGAAATGGGCGAGCGTTCGGCGCAGGCCCTCTTCCAGCCGGACACGCGGGCTCCAGCCCAGGGCCCACCCGGCCCGGGTGATGTCGGGCCTGCGGAAGTGCGGGTCGTCCTGGGGCCGGTCGACGAAGACCACCTCCGAGCCAGAGCCGGAGAAGTCGCGGATGAAACGTGCCAGCGTGAGGACGCTGACCTCCTCCTGGCTGCCGATGTTGACCGGCCCGGGCTCCTCGGACTCCTCCAGGAGCAGCAATCCCTCCACGGTGTCGTCCACGTAGCAGATCGAACGCGTCTGGTGCCCGTCGCCGGTCACCGTGATCGGACGTCCGGACAGCGCCTGCGTCATGAACGTGGGGATCATGCGCCCGTCGTCGGGACGCATCCTGGGGCCGTAGCTGTTGAAGACCCGGGCGATACCGACGTCGGTCGCGCCCTCCCTGTGGTGCGCCATCACCAGCGCCTCGGCGTACCGCTTGGCCTCGTCGTACACGCTGCGCGGACCGACCGGGTTGACGTGTCCCCAGTACGTCTCTCGCTGCGGGTGCTCCCTCGGGTCCCCGTAGACCTCACTGGTGGAGGCCAGGACGAAACGCGCGCCGTGCGTCCTGGCGCAGGCCAGGGCATTGCGGGTGCCCAGGCTTCCGGCCTCCAGGGTCGGGATCGGCAGCCGGAGGTAGTCGGCGGGCGAGGCGGCGGAGGCGAGGTGGAACACCGCCGAGACGGGTTCGTCGACCTCCCAGGCCTCCGTGACGTCGGCCAGGTGGAGGCGGAACATCGGGTGGTCGAGCAGGTGGCGGACGTTCTCCGTCCGCCCGGTCGCCAGGTTGTCCAGGCACACCACCCGGCGGCCCCGTTCCACGAGGCGATCGCACAGGTGTGACCCCAGGAATCCGGCGCCTCCCGTCACCAGGACGGCGCCCTGTCCGGAATGCGGCATGTCTGTTCCCTCCTCTGGATACGGGCCGCGCCGGCCCGGGACGGTTGCTCGTTTCTCAGGGCCACGAGGTCTCCATGGACGGACACACGACCATCTCCCGCACCTCACACCCGCGCGGCTGACGGAGCGCTGTCAGCACCGTCGCCGCGACGTCCGCCGGATCGTTGAGCTTGGCGTCCGGCCCCGGCTTGTACTGCTCGGGCCGATCGTCGAAGAAGGCGGTCCGCATCCCGCCTGGTACCAGGAGCGTGACGCCGACGGACCCGGCGAGTTCGGCGGCCAGAGCCCGGGTGAATCCCACCACGCCAAACTTCGAGGCGCAGTAGGCGGTGGCGTCGCTGAGCGCCCGCAGGCCCAGCGTCGAGGCACAGTTCACGACCGTCCCCCCGCTCGCCCGCAGGTGCGGCAGGGCCGCGCGGGTGACCGCGACCGTCCCCAGCAGGTTGACGGCGACCACGCGCTCCCACTCGTCCGCCGCGACCTCCCCCAGGGTCCCGCAGGCGTCCGTCCCGGCGGCGTTGACCACGGCGTCGATCCGCCCGTGCCCCTCCACCACGTGGGACACCGCCCGTTCGACGGCGTGCCGGTCGGCCAGGTCGACCTCCTCGAAGGCCGTGCCGTTCCCGGGGTGGCGGCGGTCCAGCACCACCGGCGTCCCGCCCTGTTCCGCCACGGCCCGGGCGGTGGCGGCTCCGAGCCCGGAGGCTCCGCCGGTGACGATCGTCGTTCCGATCTTCCTCATGGTTCCTGCTCCTTCCAGTGGGTGCGTTCAGGTCGCGGGAACGTCCTCGTGTTCGCGGATGCGGTCGATGAGCCGGGTGGAGGAGCGCCCGGCGAGCAGGGGCACGGTGACCACTTCGCCGCCCGCGTTCCGCACCGCGGGTGTCTCCGGCAGGAGATCCGGGTCGTAGTCGCCACCCTTGACCCACATGTCCGGTCGCAGCCGTTCCAAAGCCCGGACCGGAGTGAGCTCGTCGAAGAGGACGACCGAGTCCACGCAGTCCAGGGCCGACAGGACCCTGATCCGGTCGTGCTGGTGCACCACCGGACGCCCCTCCCCCTTGAGAGCCCGGACCGAGGCGTCGTCGTTGAGCAGAACGACCAGGTGGTCGCCGAGCGCGCGGGCGCGTCGGAGCAGGTCCACATGACCGGCGTGGAGCACGTCGAAGCAGCCGCCGGTCGCCACCACCCGTCCGCCGCCCCGACGGACGGCTTCGGTGACCGGCGACGGGGTGTGGAGGGTGACGGCGGGCCCGCGGCCCGGTACGGGGGTCGTGTGCGCGCCCGCCGCCCCCCGGCCGACGAACGCGGTGGCGGCCCTGGCGCCCTCGCACACGGCACGGTGCGTGTCCGGTGCGGAGGCCAGAGACCTGGCACAGGCCGCGGCGAAGGCGTCGCCGGCCCCGCAGGTGTCCACCGGGGTGCGCACCGGAGACGGGGCGGTCCGCCCCCCTTCGTCCCAGCGGTCGCACCACACCGCGCCCTCCTCGCCCAACGTGACAGCGACCGCGTCCGCCCCCCAACGGGCCACGAGGCTCCGGGCCCGTTCCTCCGGGGTCCTCAGAGCTCCGGCGCCGCCCAGGAAGGACTCGGCCTCGTTCGGTGTGACCAGGGCGGTGCCGGGAACGGGCGGGGCACCCCTCGGGTGCGGGTCCCACACCACGGGCACCCGCCCCACGACCCGGGCCAGGGCGTCGCGGACGATTTCCTGGCCCGTCATGCCGAGGCCGTAGTCGGAGACCAGGACGGCGCTGGCCCCGTCGAGGAGGGCGTACATGTCCGTGCCGCCCCTCCACGCGAACCCGGGTTCACACCCCTCGTCCACACGGGCCACGGTGCCCTCCGCCGTCTGGACGCGGGTCTTGGTCGGTGTGTGGGCGCGCGGGGAGGGCGTGACAAGGACCACCCCGGCGCCCAGTCCACGGGCCACCTCCGTGGCGGCGGCGTCGGCTCCGAGCGCCGTGACGAGTACGACGTCGACTCCCGAGTGCTCACTGAGCAGGCGGGCGGTCAGTGCGGCGCCCCCGGGCCGGTGGCGGCGGGTGGTGTTCTCCACGACGGGGGCGGGCGCGTCCGGACACGTGCGGTACGAACGGCCGAGCAGGTCGACGTCCAGCAGCGCGTCGCCGACCACCACGATGGTTCCGGTGCTCATGTCGTCGTCCTCCTCTGTACCGGGACCTCCAGGGCGAGTCCGAGCCGCTCCAGCCGGTTGTCGACGGCCGCGCAGAAGACGTGCACGAGGGCCAGGTGAACCTCCTGGACGGTCGACGCGGAGACCGCCGGCACACCCACCGCCTCGTCGCTGAGTACGGCCAGTGCGCTGGCCTCCGGACCGGTCAGCGACCACGTCACCACCCCGAGCTCACGGGCGGCCCTGGCCGCTTCGACCACGTTCTCGCTGGTACCACTGGTGGACAGGCACACGAGCATGTCGCCCCGCGCCGCGTGTGCGCGAAGTTGCCGCGCGAACGCGTACCGGTAGCCGTAGTCGTTGGCGATGGCGGTGAGACTGGAGGTCTCCGCGTGCAGTGCCAGGGCGGACAGCGGGGCTCGCTCCCTCTCGAAGCGCCCGGTCAGTTCGGCGGTCAGGTGCTGGGCCTCGGCCGCGCTGCCTCCGTTCCCGCAGGCGAAAAGGCGCCTGCCGGACGCCAGTTCGGGCGCCGCCGTGCGTCCCCAGCGCTCGACGCTCTCCACGTCGGTACCGGCCAGGGCGTCGACGAGTTCTCGCAGGTGCGTGTGCATCAGTCCTCGCCTCCCGTGGCGGTACCGACCGTTCGCTCGAGGACCTGGGTACGGGGGCGTCTGGGCCGGGGCACGTCAGCGGAGGCCCCGGCGCGGTAGCAGTCCACCGTGGCCCGGGCGACCGCCTCCCACGTGTACAGGTCCTCGACTCTGCGCCGGGACGCCTTGCCCAGGTCCTCCCGACCCCCCGGGTCCGCGAGCAGGCACCGCAGGGACTCGGCGAGTCGTGCCGGGCGCCTCGGGGGCACCAGCACCCCCGTCCGACCCGGCACGACCGTGTCCCGGTGCCCTCCCACTCTCGAGGCGATCACGGGAACACCACAGGCCATCGACTCCAGGGTCGAGATCCCGAACGGTTCATACCAGGGCACGTTGACCGCGATGTCCACCGACCTGATCAGGGCGGGAACGTCGACGCGGTCGACGCAGCCGAGAAAACGCACCCGGTCGCGCAGCCGCAGTTGCGCCGCCATCGCCTGGAGGCGTACCGCCTCGGGGTCGTCGGCCAGCTCGCCGGGCGGTGGTCCGCCCGCCACGAGCAGTTCCGCCTCGGGCACCGCCGCCACGGCCCGGACGACCGTGTCGACGCCCTTTCGGGGCACCAGTCGGCCGAGGCTGAGAACCCGGGGACCCCTGCCCCGCTCCATGACGGGGCCCGTCGGTGAGAAGCGTGTCGAGTCGACCCCGCAGGGCACCACCGCCACCCGCTCGGGCCCCACCCCCCAGGTCAGCAGTTCGTCCCGCTCCTCGTTCGAGGTGGCCACGACCATGGTGCTGGCTCGGGCCACCTGGCGCTCGACCCCTCGGCGCTGCGGCGGGCTCGTGTCGGCGGCCCCCTGGAACCGGCGCTTGACCGACCCGAGGGCGTGGAAGGTCTGGAACACGGGAATCCCGAAGGCCTCCGCGGCCGGAACGGCCGCGGCTCCGCTCATCCAGAAGTGGGCGTGCACGACGTCCGGCCGCCACCAGGCCCAGGCCCTGCGGAGCCGCCGTCCGAACTCGGGCATGTGCGGCGGCAGGTGGTCCTTGCCGACCGCGGCGACCGGTCCGGCTCGCAGGTGTTCAACCGTGACTCCGTCGGCCAGGGCTACCCGATCGGGACTCGTGGTGTCCGCGCGACGCGTGTAGACGACCACCTCGTGCCCCAGGCCCGCTAGGGCCGTGGCCAGTTCCGCGACATGGACGTTCTGCCCCCCGGCGTCCTCTCCGGTGATGCACGCCAACGGACTGGCATGCTCCGAAACCATCGCGATCCTCATCGTGACACCTCCTCCAACAGCCGATCCCAGTCGTCAAGGAACCTGGGAAGCCCGTACCGCTCCAGCGCGGCCTGCCTGGCCACGGCTCCGGCCCGCTCCGCGTGTTCCCGGTCCTCCAGGAAGGCGAGCAGGGCGTCCCGGAGCACTCGGGGGTCGGTCGACACCACTCCGGCCTCCGGCGGCACCGCCTCGTAGGCCTCCGTGGCACCCAGGGCGGCGACGGGCAGGCCGAGCATCATGGCTTCGATGAGCGAGAGTCCCAACGAGGTCCACCTGAGGGGATGCAGGTAAGCTCGCCGCCGGGCCAGCTCGTGGTGCATGGCGAGCTGGGGCAGGTCCTCGTGGGTCCGGAGCCGGGACTCACTCAGCCCCAACCGCGCGGGTGCGCCCTCGACGGCCATTCCGAACAGGTCCAGGGGCACGTGCTCCGCGATGCCTGGCAACAGGTCGGTGCCGGTGAAGCGCCAACGGCGCAGGGGCTCGTTGAGGACCACCCCGGCACGCTGGACGTCTCCTGTGTAGAGGTGACCCGGATCGGGGACACCGTGCTCGACCACTCGGGTGGGAGCGCGTCCGCAGTCCCAGAACAGGTCGTTGAAGTGCGTGACGTGCACGACCGGTATGTCCGACCGGTCGGCGAGGGGGTGCCGCGTGTCGGGCACCGCGCCACGGGGGGTGTCGTGTTCGACGTAGACGGCGGGAACCTCGTGACCCGGAGCCCGCCCCAACCAACGCGCGGACAGCTCGAGTTCGTGCGGCCGCTGCAACACCACCAGGTCGACGTCGGTGTCGAGGAGCTCCTCGGTAGGCACCTCGACGGCGTTGTCGGGCCAGTCCCAGGTGCGGGCCCTGCCCCTCCCGTCGGGCCCGCGCTCCGGTTCGAGCGGTAGCAGGCACGTGTGGCCCGACCTGACGAACGCCGTCGTCCAGGACCCGTGCACGTGCCACAAGAGGACTCGAAGGACTCTCGCCGGGGTCCGCACCGCCGTGGCCGCCCCCCGCTCCCGTGTGTGCGTCGTGTACGTGTTCGCGGTCATCGCGGACCCTCCAGTTCCTCAATGGCGGTCAGCACGTCCCCGGCGGTCACTCCGCGCAGGCACGGGTGGCCGGGAACCGGGCACTCGCGGGCGCGAGTCCCGGCGCATGGCGCCGTCTGGTCGCCCAGGACACGACGCGCCACCCCGTAGGGGGCCCAGGCCGAGGCGGGCACCACCGGAGCGAAGAGCGACACCACGGGAGTGCTCAGCGCCGCCGCCAGGTGGGCGGGGCCGGTGTTGCCCACCGTCAGGACCCTGGCCCGGCGCAGCACGTCCGCCAGTTCGGCGGTGCTGGTGCGTCCCGCGAGGTTGCGGGCGTGGTCCGCCGCCACGGAGGAGGCGTCGGCACCGTCCGACCCCGTCACGACGACGCGATGTCCGCGGTCGTGCAGCGCCGCCGCGACCTCCGAGGCGAGAACCGGGGGGAGTTCGCGTGCGGGCGCGTCCGCTCCCAGATGAACCGCGAAGTACGCGCCCGGGCCGGTCAGAGCGACCGTGTCCGGAAGCCTGTCGGTCAGTGCCAGTCGTCCGTCGTCACCCGGCGCCAGACCGAATCCCGCCGCCTCCACCAGGGAGAGGGCGCGCTCGGGCTCGGGGATCGCGGGAGCGACCCGGTGGCGTACGTCGAGAAGGCTCCCCGGGTAGTCCTCGCTGATGGCGCTGACTCGTCTCACCCCGGCCATCCTGAGCAGCAGGGCCAAGGGCAGCGGCGACTGGTGGTAAGAGGTGAGGATGACGGCCTCGCGCGCACCGGTCGCGACGATCCGGGCGATCAGGTCGTCCACGTCGGCGCGGTCGACGGGCGGCGGCACCGGATCGATCCACGGTGACCGCCACACGATCGTGCCGTCCACGCCCGGAAGGAGCTCGGCGGCGGCCGCGCCCCTGGGCCCGACCAGCATGACCACCCGTTCCGATCGGTGCGCGACCGCGCGCACGGCGGGCCCCGACAGCACCACGTCGCCCATGCTGTCCATCCGCGCCACGATCACGGTCACGGCCGCCTACCCCCCAGGAGCCTGACGACCGCTTCGAGTGGTCCGTCCTCCACCTCGGGCACCGCACGCAGTTCGGCCTCCCGAGTGCGAGGAGTGGGAACGAGGACACCCCTGGCACCCGCCGCCGCGGCCGCCTCCACGTCCGCCCCGATGTCGCCCACGACCGCGCACTCGGCCGGGGAGACCCCCAGCTTCCTGGCCGCGGAGAGCACCATCCCGGGACGCGGTTTACGGCAGGCACAACCCTCGTCCTCCCGGTGGGCGCAGACCTCCCACACGTCGACCGGCCCGACGAGGTCGTCGATCCTGCGGTGGACGGCGGACACGTCATCCTCGGTGATCAGACGGCGCCCCACGCCTGACTGGTTGGTCACCACCGCCACCGCGAGTCCGTGGCTCCGCGCCAGTTCGATCGCCCGCGCCGCGCCGTCGCGCGGCGCGACCAGCGCCGGGTCTCCGTTGTAGGGCACGTCCTCCACCAGGGTCCCGTCGCGGTCGAAGAGGATCGCCCTCAGGGATGGCCGCCGCCGGGAACGCGCGTGTCGAAGCTCTCCCGCGGCCCGGTGCCAGACGGCCAGCGGCGGGACGAGCGCACTGGTCAACGCCATGTCGGCCCACTCCCCGGCGTCGGCGGGCCCGGACATGATCCTGGCCGCCGCGAAGCGAGCCGTACGCGCGGCCCACAGGGCGCCGAGCCCGCCCGCCGTCCGTGGCCGGCCGGCGAGGGCGGCGGCGGCCGACGCGACGAGCAGGGTGGTGGTGACCGTGTGGGAACGCAGCGACCCGGGCGCCTCGTCCACGCGTTCGCGCCAGCGCGACCCATGGAGACGGCGCATGAGGGCGTTGTCGGCGTTGCCTCGTTGGGCGGTCAGCGAGGCACCCCTGCGTCCCTTCGACGCCGGGTGCACGCACACGCGCTCTCCCAGAACCAGACACAGGCCCGCCTCCTCCATCCGCAGCGCCAGGTCCGTGTCCTCCCGGTAGGCGCGGGGAAAACGTGTGTCGAAGCCCCCGACCCGTTCGAGGGCGCCGCGACGCAGCGCCAGGTCAGCGGTGATCCACCGGGCCTGCTCCAACGCGATGGTGTTGCGCTCGTTGTCGGTGGGGCGCCGTCCCGCCGGACGCGGGACGACGATGCGCCCCTGGCTCCCCGCGACGTGCTGTGGCAGGTCCTCGAGGTCGGCGCTGAGCCGTTCCGACCAGTTCGGGGGCGGCCGTACGTCGTCGTCCAGGAAGACGATCCACGGCGCTGAGCAGGAATGCCACCCGGCCTGGCGCGCGGTGGCCGGGCCACGGCCCCCGGTCCGAAGGACACGGACACCCGGCCAGTTGACGCCGAGGACCGGTTGCGCGTCGTCGGCTCCGGGGCGGTCGTCGACGACCACCACCTCACTGGGTGCGACCGCCCGCGGAACCGTGACCAGAGCACGCAGGACCTCGTCCAACCCCGGCCTTCCCACGGTCGGGATCACGATCGCGTACTCGGGCCCCGTCACGGCCTCGCCCCGTCGGCCCCGGCCCGTCGGATGAGGAAGGGCCCCAGCGCGAGGACGTCCACCGGCGCGGAACCGAAGCACTCCAGGGCGTCACGCGGCGAGTCGACCATCGGCCGCCCCGCCGTGTTCAGGCTCGTGTTGACCAGGACCGGAAGCCCGGTCAGCGCCTCGAACTCGGCGATCAGCCGCGCGGTGGTCGGATCGTCCTCGCGCTCCACGGTCTGCACTCTGGCGGTGCCGTCGACGTGGACCACCGCCGGTATCCGTTCACACCACTCCGGCGCGACCTCGTGCACGAAGAGCATGTAGGGGCTGGGCAGCGGCCCCCGGGAGAAGATGTCCGGGGCGCGTTCGGCCGACACCATCGGGGCGACCGGGCGAAACTGTTCCCGACCCTTGACCCGGTTGAGCCTCTCGAGGTTCTCCTCCTTGGAGGGGTTGGCAAGCAGGGAGCGGTGCCCCAGGGCCCGGGGACCGTACTCCGACCTCCCCTGGAACCACGCGACCAGAGCGTCGTCTCTCAGCGCGCGGGCCACCTCCGCGACGAGGTCGTCGGGGCGCTCGAACTCGACGTCGGCGTCCTCCAGGATTTCGCGGAGTTGGTCCTCGTCCCAACTGCGGCCGAGGTCGGCACCGGGCATGGGGCGAATCGTGTCGCCCAGGTCGGCGGCGACCTGGAGTGCTCCGCCCAACGCGGTCCCGGCGTCGCCCGCCGCGGGTTGGACCCAGACCTCGTCGAAGGGGCCCTCAGCGGCGATACGGCTGTTGGCCACGCAGTTCAGGGCCACCCCGCCGGCCATCGCCAAGCGGCTCAGCCCCGTTCTCTGGTAAAGCCACTCGACGAGTTGGAGGAGGACCTCCTCCATCCGGTTCTGCACACTGGCGGCCAGGTCCGCGTGACGCCGGTCCGGTTCCTGCCCGGGCTGTCGCGCGGGCACCAGGGACTCCCAGTCCACTCCGGACGCCACGATGAGCCCGTCGCCCAGATAAGCGATCCGGTCTTTGAGGAGTTCGTCCAGCGCGGGTTCGCCGTAGGACGCCAGGGCCATGACCTTGTACTCGTCACTGGACCGCCGGAACCCCAGGTGCTCGGTCAATTCCTCGTAGACCAGGCCCAGCGACTCCGGGAGGTGCTGCCTCGCGTAGACGTCCAGCTCCCCGTCCGGGGTGTAGGCACCGGCCAGGTGCGAGGTGGTCTCCCCCCGCCCGTCGGCGACCAGGACCGCCGTCCCCTCGGAACCGTCGGAGGGGGCTGGCGCCGCCAGGGCGGCGGAGGCCGCGTGCGCGACGTGGTGCGGCAGGTAGACGACGCTGGCCGGGTCCAGGCCCGGCAGTGCCGTGGCCAGGAAGTAGGGGGCGCGCTCGACGTAGATGGACCGCAGGCGCTCCCAGACCGGCTCGAGTCCCGGACCCTCGCTCCTCGCGAGGCCGGGGTCGTAGGAGTAGGCGACCGCGTCCAGTTCGGACGGATGGAGCCCGGCCCGGTCCAGGCACCAGCGCATGGCCTGCTCGGGCAGCTCCCAAGCGGAGAAGGGAACGGCCTCCTTGCCGTGCTTGCGTCGGGAGAACCTCTCCTCCTCAGCCGCGGCGACGGTTCGGCCGTCGACCACCAGTGCCGCAGCGGGATCGTGGAAGACGGCGTTGACGCCGAGTACCCGCATGGACATCCTCCTCACCGTCTGGGTGCCGCTTGGACACCGAACACAAGCAGTCGACTACCTAGCGCGAAACGGTATAAACGTGACGGTCGAACGATTGACCTGCGGTTTCGTTGTCGATCACCTTCGATCGGGCTCGGCAGCCAGCTCGGTGGTCCCATGCGCGTCGCGGTGTTTGCCGGACCACGCGAGGGGTCAGGTCCGAGGCACGTGGCGCTGGATGGCGAGGGGGTTCGATGGGCGGTCGACACACTCGGCGCAATGCCGTCCCGGGTCGGTCGACGGCGCCGCCACGGCGCGCCCTCCTGGCGCTGCGGTGCCTGGGGCTGGGGGACTTCGTCACCGCCGTTCCCGCGCTGCGCGCGTTGGAGCGGGCCTTCCCCCACCACGAGCGTCTGCTCGCGGCACCGGTCGTGTATCGCGATCTGCTTCGTCTGGCGGGGCTGGCGTGGACCGTGGTTCCGGCCGAGCCGTTGCGCCCTCCCCCGTGGCGGGGCCCGGCGCCCGACCTGGCGGTGAACCTGCACGGTCGGGGCCCGGAGAGCACCGCCGCCCTGCGCGCGCTCGTACCGGCCGGGCTCTGGTCCCACACTCCGCCGGGAGGAGCCCCGGGGGCAGCGCCGCACGGGCACGCGTGCCCTGCCCAACCCTCCCGGTACACGGAGGCGCCCTGGCCCGGGCCCGTGCACGACGCCCGCCTCTGGTGCGGTCTCCTGGAGTGGAACGGCGTGAGCGCGAATCCGACAGACATGTGCTGGCCGCGGCCTGCTGGGCGTGGGGTACGCGGGGGACGTACAGACACGGCCCCGGGAAGGACTGCGGACCCGGGCGCGGCGATCCTGCACCCCGGTGCGAAGTCCGCTTCCAGACGGTGGCCCTCGGAACGGTTCGCGTCGGTGGCTCGGTGGCTGCGGACACAGGGGCTCCGTGTGGTGATCACCGGCTCGGCCGGTGAACGCCCCCTCGGACTCCGGGTGGCCGCAGAGGCGGGTCTGGACCCGGAGGCGGTCGTGGCAGGTCGGACCGACCTCGCCTGTCTGGCGCGGCTGGTGGCCGAGGCCAGGCTGTTGGTGAGTGGCGACACCGGTGTGGCCCATCTCGCGACCGTCTACGGCACACCGTCGGTCCGGTTGTTCGGACCGGTGTCGCCCGCACTGTGGGGTCCGTTGATCGACCTCGACCTGCACGAGTGTCTGTGGAAGGGCGAATCGGGCGACCCCCATGGGGACCGACTCGATCCGGGCCTGGACGCTCTGGGCCCCACGGAGGTACGCGAGGCCTGCGAGCGTGCCCTCCGCCGTGGCCGCACCTGGTCACAGGCGGGTGCGTGAGGGTTCACCCCGGGGAGTCCCGAACACGGGCTCGGTAGCGACTCGTCCTCGATCCGTCACCGCACCCGCCAGGAAGGGTGCGGGCCGCCAGGGGTCACCCCTCGGACTCGGCCCGCTCGGGAACCCGCCGGGCGCCGAGCCGTCGGCGGGCCCGGACACCAGCGAGGGACGGGCCCGCCTCGGGCGGGCCGTACCGGGTTCCCCCTGGGGCACCCTTTTCGCGCCCGACCCCCGGCCCTACGTTCGGGGCGGGCGGCGGGCGAAGTCCGGCGCGTGCTCCGAACGCACGCCCACGCCGATGACGTACGCGGGCACACCGGTCAGCCACGGGGCGGCCCGCAGCAGGCCCAGCACCGCCCTCGGCGGCCCCTGCCTCTCCCCCCGGACGATCGGCTCTGCCAACGTGCGGTGCATGGCCCGCTGTAGCGCCTGGACGACCACCGTCGGCAGGAGCCGCCGACGACGCACCCGGGCCAGGTCGCGCCCCTTGAGGGTGCGCTCGCGCAGGGGCCGGGCCAGCACGGCGGCCGCCGCCACGGCGTCCTGCACGGCCAGGTTGATCCCCACCCCGCCCACCGGGGACATGGCGTGGGCCGCGTCCCCGACGCACAGCAGACCGGGCCGGTGCCACCGGCGCAAGCGGTTGACCCGCACGTCCAGGTGCTTGACCTCGTCCATGGAGCCCAGCTGGCGGATCTGGTCGGTCAGGTCGGGCATGACGCCCTCCAGGTCCCGGCGGAACGCCTCCACCCCGCGTTCGCGCAGTTCGGCGTCGGTGCCCTTGGGCCCCAGGTAGGCGGCCTGGAGGTAGCCCTCGCGGGGGATGACGACGGCGAAGCCGCCCCTGCCGGCGCTCGGCGTCAGACTCGTCACCAGTCCGGGTGCCGCCGGGAGGCGGAACCACCAGGCGTCGATGCCGACGGGGAAGTTCCTGGGCACCAGGCCCGCCTCGCGCCGCACCAGGGACCACCGGCCGTCACAGGCCACGGTCAGGTCCGCGCGCAGCTCGCCCTCCCCTTCCGGGGACCGGTAGCGCACCCCCTCGATCCCGCCGGGCCCGCGCAGCAGGCCGGTGGCCTCGGTCCTCATCCGCAGGGTGAAGGAGGGCTCCTCGCCGCCCGCCTCGGCCAGCAGGTTGAGCAGGTCCCACTGGGGGACCATGGCGACGAAGGGGTAGGGCGTCCTCAGCCTCCGGAAGTCGGCGAGGGTCACCGTCCGCCCCGCCCCCACCGGCCAGGCGACGTGGTCGACCCTGCTCTGGGGCAACTCGGCGAACCGCTCGTAGAGGCCCAGCTCCCCCAGGAGTCGGAGGGTGGAGGGGTGCACGGTGTCGCCTCGGAAGTCGCGCAGGAAGTCGGCATGCTTCTCCAGCACGGTCACCCGCACACCGGCGCGGGCGAGCAGCAGCCCCAGCACCATCCCGGCGGGTCCACCGCCCACGATGGCGCAGGTCGTCGATGGGCTCATCGGCTTCTCCTTCGTCGTGGCACGCACGGGGTCGTCCGTCGCGCGGGAACGGGCAGTGGCCGGATACGGTCAGCGGCCGAAGAGAGCCTCGTGAGTGGGGAGACCTCCCCTTGCACCTCACGACTCCCCCACCGGATCAGGTCCATGTCGTCATCCTCCCCCCGCTCCTCCCCCGTACCCTTCCCCCCGGGTGTGCGGCCGCCGCTCGCCGACGACCCCCGGCACGTGGGCCCCTTCCGCCTGCTCGGGCGCCTGGGCTCGGGGGGTATGGGGGTGGTGCACGCGGCGGTGGACGGTGCCGGGCGCACCGTCGCCGTCAAACGGGTCCACTCCTCGCTGGCCGCCGATCCGGAGTTCCGCGCCCGGTTCCGCAGGGAGGTCTCCCTCGTGCGCCGGGTCCGTTCCGAACACGTCCCCCGGTTCCTGGACTCCGGCACCCGGGACACCGTCCCCTGAAGAGATCGAAGGCGCTTCTACGCGGCGAACACCCGGCAAAGCCGCCCCGAGAGCGGTCGCGGGACCACCCGCGAGTCAGCGCCGCCAGCCAGGCCTCGGGAGGTCCCGAACCGGTCAGACGCGAGCGCCGATGGCCCCCGCCCCCCGTGACAGCTCGGGCAACCAGGTGATCAGCTTCTCCGCACTGGTGACGTCGGTCGTCGTCACCAGGTTGATCGCCCCGACGAGTTCCTTCTCGGCGTCGTACACCGGCACGCTCAGGCTCAGCGCACCGAGTTCCCGCTCGGACTCCGCGAGGTAGTAACCGTCCTCGCGCACGCGCCGGACATCTTCCATCAGGGCCCGCTCACCCTGGACCCGCCCCGAGGCCAGTGAGACCTCCGGGAAGCGGCGGACGTACTCCTCGATCTCCGCGTCCGGCCAGGCCGCCAGCAACACCTTCCCGCCACCGACGTCGAGCGGCACTCGGCGCCCGATCGGGAACTGGTAGCGGAGCGGATCGGCTCCGCTGACACGGGCGATGAGGATGCGCTCGTCCCCCGAGCGGACGAACACGGAGGAGGTCAGCCGGGTGGTCGCGGAGAGCTCGGTGAGCACCGGCGTCGCGATCGTGCTCACCCGGTCGTTGATCACGAAGCCGTGCGCCAGCCCCAGCACCACCGGACCGAGCGCGTACCCCAGGCGCCCCTGTTGGACGTAGCCGCGCCGCACCAGCTGGTTCACCGTCCGTTGCGTGGTGGCCAGGTGCAGGTCGGCCTCCCGCGCGATGTCACTCAGCCGCAACGGACCGCGCGCGCGTTCCAGGCATTCGAGCACGTCCAGCGCACGGTCGAGCGTGCGTCCCTGGTTTCCGCCTCCGGCGCCCATGCTCGCCTCGCCACTTCTTCGCTCGTGTTCCTTTGGAGAACTTCCTGGCCCCCGGGCAGCGACCTCGAGGCCCGCAGGACACGGCGATCCAGCTCGCTGCCGCTCCGTCCAAGGTAGCGGAGAGGTTTCCGGGAGGTTGACAGCCAAGAGAGCCACAGGTCACACTCGCTATCAATCAACAAGAGAAACTATCACTCAATGATACCTGGTGCAATGATGAAGGTAGCCGTTCTGGGACTGGGCGAGGCGGGCGCGATCTTCGCGGAGGCCTACGCCGCCGCTGGTTGGCAGGCCGTCGGCTTCGATCCCGCGAGCACGGTGCGGACCCCCGAGGGCGTCGATCGGGCCCCGTCGACGGCGGAGGCCGTGGCCGGAGCGGACGTGGTCCTGAGCCTCGCGACGGCCGCGCACGCGGTCTCCGTCGCCCGCGAGGCCGCGTCCGCGTTGCGACCCGACGCCGTCTACATCGATCTCAACGCGGCCTCTCCGCAGGTCAAGACGGATGTGGCACGTACTGTCGATGGTGCGGCCCGCGTGGTCGACGGGGCCCTCATCGGTTCGGTCGTCAAGTTCGGGCCGAAGGTCGAGATCCTCCTCGCGGGGCCCGCGGCCGAGGAGGCCGCCCAGATGCTCAGAACCGTGGGCGCGAATGCCGAGCCGATCGGCGAGAACGTGGGTGCCGCGTCGGGGCGCAAGCTGCTGCGCAGCGTGTTCATGAAGGGGCTGGGTGCGCTGATCACCGAGGCCATGGACGCCGGAAGCGCGGCGGGCGAGCAGGAGTGGATGCGTGAGCAGGTGGCCGCCGCCCTCACGGACGGCGACGCCGCGCTGGAACGGCTGGACCATGGCACGCGGCTGCACGCCGTACGGCGCTCCCAGGAGCTGGACGCCAGCATCGCCCTGCTGGACGAACTCCACGTGGAAGCCCCCGTCAGCAACGGCGCGGCCGACCGTCACCGGCATCTGGCACGTGTGAGCGAACACCCCGACGAGCGGCTGATCGACGCCTACGCGACGATCCCCACCGCCGCCATCGGGGACGCGCGGGACCGGCTCGGCTTCCTGTCCTCCAGGATCAGGCCGGTCTGGGCCGGGGCCCGTCTGTCGGGACGCGCCCTGACGGTGCAGACACGGCCCGGTGACAACCGAGCCCTGCACCAGGCACTGACCGTCGCGCGCCCCGGTGACGTCCTGGTCGTGGACGGAGGGGGCGACGACTCCCGCGCGCTGTTGGGTGAGCTCATCGCCGAACGCGCCATCAATAAGGGAGTGCGCGGAATGGTGATCGACGGCGCGGTCCGTGACGCCGACGAACTGCGCGAGCTCGGCTTCCCCGTCTGGTCCGCCGCGATCTCCCCCGCGGGCCCCTACAAGGACGGGCCCGGCCACGTCGGTCGCACCATCGCGGTGGGCGGCGCGGTCTGTGCTCCAGGGGACATCGTGGTGGCCGACGGAGACGGGGTGTTCGTCGTACCGCGTCTGGAGGCCGAGCGGACCCTGGTCGGCGCCCGGCTCGTCCTCTCCGACGAGGCCGAGCGCCGCGAGGCCATCCGGAGGGAACGCGCGTGACGCACCCCTACCCCACCAGGTCGCTCCCCCGGGGCGACACACCGCCCGTCCACGGGCACCAGTACTCCCCTCCACCGAAAGTCGACCCATGCCGATCGCACTACTAGCCCTCGCGGCGTTCATCGCCGTGATCATCGTGTGGAACGTCGTGTTCAGGCGGAACATGGGTGAAGCCATGCTCCTCGGCCTCGTGGTCACCGCCCTGTTCGCCGGGACGCGTGCCCCGGAGTACCTCCTGGGAGGGCTGACCGACGCCCTCACCCACGACGTGCTCTTCGCGGCCCTGGCCTTCGTGTTCATGGCCTACCTCATCGACGCCACGGGGCTGATCCAGAAAATCCTTGCCATCCTCAACTCCGCGTTCGGGCGCGTCCGAGGCGGTCCCGCGTTCATCGACACGGCCGGTTCCGCCGTCTTCGGAGCCCTTTCCGGGTCCAACTCCGCGAACACCGCCTCCAGCGGGTCCTTCACCGGCCCCTGGATGGTGCGCACCGGGTGGTCCCCCACTCGGGCCGCCACCGTGCTCGCGGGCAACGGCGGGATGGGCGCCGCCCTGCCGCCCAGTGCCTCGATGGTCATCATGATCGGGTTCGCCGGGGGGATGGTCACCACAGGCCAGGTGTACCTGGGTCTCCTGATCGCCGGGCTGTACCAGATCCTGTTGCGCATCGGTCTGGTCACGTACTTCGTCCGCCGCGACGGTGTCTCCAAGGTGGACGAGCACGACCTGGTGCCGATGCGTACGTCGCTGCGTCAGGGTGCCGGCGCGCTGACGATCTTCCTCGGAGCGCTCATCCCCATCGCCTTCACCGTGGGCCCCCTGGCTACGTACCTGACCGAGTCCACTCCCCTGGGCGACGCGGTCGGCGACATCTCACTGCTCACCTGGATACCCGTCCTCATCATCGGTTTCTCCCTGATCGCCGGACGGGACCGTCTCCCACGGACGGTGCGCGACTGGTCCCGTCTGCTGGACGGCGCCCTGCCGAAGTTCGCGACCATCGGAGCCCTGCTGTTCTTTGCGATCGCCGCGAGCGAGATCCTGGGGCGCCTGGGTCTCGCGGAGGACGTCAACGTCATCCTGGAGTCCCTGCCCGTCGGTTCCACGGTGATGGTGGTGGTCGTCGGCCTGGTGGTCACCCTGGTCGCCGGTCCGCTCTCGTCCACGGCCACCCTGACGGCGGTCGGTCAGATCTCCTTGCTCGCACTGGTCGGCGTGGGGGTCGACCCGCTCCTCGCGATCATCGCGATCCTGGTGTTCGCTTCCACCGAGGGGGCCTCGCCTCCCGCCTCCGGCTCGATCTTCGTCGCCGCGGGTCTGACCGGGGCACGGCCGGAGAGCACCTTCCTGCCACTCATCGTCTACTACATGATCCCGATCTTCCTGATCGGCTGTCTGATCGGTTGGAACGTCCTTCCGATCCCGGGGGTATGACCGTGCTCGCTCTCAAGTCCCGAACCTTCGGCGTGGTTCGCGCGCTGTTCAAGATCGGTCTCGTCTGCTGCCTGGCGCTCGGAGCGCTCTTGGTCCTGGGGCAGATCGCCGGAGTCCTCATCCAACGTCCGGAGTGGGTGACCGGTGCCTCCGACCTGCTGTTCGTGCCGAGCGTGGGCGCGGCGGCGGCCTTCGGAGTCCTCGGCTTCATCGGCAACTACCTCACGCCGCAGGAGACCGCCCCCGAGGAGGACTGAGGTCCGGAACGGCGGGGTGGGGCGCATCGTGCCCCATCCCGCCGACGCGAGGTCCCGCTCAGGCGCCGCGTGCTCCACCGACCCGCTTCCGGAACTCCCCTCAGTCCGTGAGCGCGGTGTCCGGTTCGGTGATGCCAGGGTGCCGTGCGGGTCGCGGGTGCCGTGGACGGCCAGGATCAGGTTGCCGGTCTTCATCGCGTGGCTGCGGGCGTAGCCGCTTCTTCCTTTCTGGTGCCGGGTCAGCCGGCGCAGTCGGGGGTGTCCAGGGCCAGCCGGTAGCCGCGCTTGACCACGGTCTGGATGATCCGGGGGTCGCCGAGGGCGGTGCGCAGCCGGGCCACGGCGGTCTCGACGGCGTGGGCGTCGGCGTCCTCGCCCAGGCACGTGAGCAGTCGGGACCGGTCCAGGACCTGCCCGGGGCGGTGGGCCAGGGCCCGCACCAGCCGCATCAGGGTGGGAGAGAGCGGGTGGACGACGCCGTCGACCAGGACGGCGTGGCCGCGCGGGCGCAGGCGGTGTCCGGCCACGTCCAGCGTGGGGAAGCGGGCTGGCAGCTCCTCCGCGAGCCTGCGGACCTGGGAGCCGATCCGGGCCCGGGCGGGCCAGACGGTGGGGATGTCGTGGGCCATGAGCGGGCGCGCGGTCACCGGACCCACGCACATGGCCAGCACCTCGCCGCGCAGCGCGCGGACGAGGCCGTCCCCCTGGCCGGTGGCGCGGGCGCGGGCGAGCAGTCCGGCGGCGGCGGGCGCGCTGGTGAAGGTCACCGCGTCCACTCCCCCGCTGGTGACGGCCTCGATGAGCCGGTCCAGGGCGGCGGTGTCCTCGGGCGGGGTCCACCGGTAGACGGGCACCTCGACCACCTCGGCTCCGGCCAGGCGGAGCGCGGCGGTGAAGTCCGGCAGGGGCTCGCCGTGCAGTTGGACGGCCACGCGCAGGCCCTGGACGCCCTGGTCGAGCAGGTAGTCCAGGACCTCGGCGGAGGACTCCGAGGGCGGTGACCACTCCTCGGTGAGCCCGGCCGCGCGTATCGCTCCACGAGCCTTGGGTCCCCGGGCCAGCAGGCGGGAGGCGCGCATCCCGTCCAGGAGCCCTTCGGCGGTCCCCCACGTCTCACACGCCTCGACCCACCCACGGAAGCCGATCCCGGTGGTGGCCACGACGACGTCGGCGGGACGGCGCGCGAGTTCGTCGGAGACCGACGCCAGACGCTGGTCGTCGCTGAGCGGCACGATGCGCAGGGCGGGCGCGGCCACGACGTCGGCGCCCTTGCGGCGCAGCAGGGCGCTCATCTCCTCCGCCCTGCGCGCCGCCGTCACGGCCACGGTGAACCCGGCCAGCGGCGCGACGGTCGCGGGTTCGTTCCCCGGAGGAGTGGTGGCGGGGGCGGTGTTCACGGTGTTCCCCCCTCGACGGCGATCTGCACCGTGCCGCCCCTCTGGCGCACGGGCCAGGTGGTCAGGCGGGTGTCGTCGTCGAGTCCGGTACCGGTGCGCAGGGAGTAGACCTCCTTGAGCATGGGCGAGGTGATGGTGGGTTCCCCGCCCCGGTCACCGACGATGCCCCGGGAGATGACGGCGGCACCGGTGCGGGGGTCGATGTTGTCCACCGCGTACAGGTGGTGGTCGCGGGTGCGGAACAGGGCGACCTGCGCGCCGTTGGGGAGCAGCACGGCCACACCGTCCTCGACGCGCAGCAGGTGTGCGGGGCAGACGTCGGTCCAGGTGGTGGCGGGTGCCTGCGTGGTGACGGTCATCGGGTGGCCTCCTGCGGTCGTCGGGCGGGCATGCCCAGGTTCACGGACGCGGTGTCGGGCACCCGCTGGTCGCGGGCGGTGGTGAAGCTGATCGTGGGGTCGGGTGTGTGGGGGGCGTTGGCGAAGGACACGAACCGGGAGAGCTTGTCCGGGTCGGCCAGGACGGCGGCCCACTCGTCGGCGTAGGAGGCCACGTGGCGGTCCATGGCCTCCTCCAGCTCGGCGGCGACGCCCAGGGAGTCGTGGACGACGACGTCGCGCAGGTGGTCCAGGCCGCCTTCGAGGGACTCGATCCACGGCGCGGTGCGCTGGAGGCGGTCGGCGGTGCGCACGTAGAACATCAGGAACCGGTCGATGTAGCGGATGAGGGTGGGCTCGTCCAGGTCACCGGCCAGGAGCTCGGCGTGGCGGGGCGTGAACCCGCCGTTGCCGCCCACGTACAGGTTCCAGCCCTGGTCGGTGGCGATCACCCCGAAGTCCTTGCCCCGGGCCTCGGCGCACTCGCGGGCGCATCCGGAGACCGCGGACTTGAGCTTGTGGGGTGACCGTAGGCCCCGATAGCGCTCCTCCAGGCGGATGGCCAGCCCCACCGCGTCCTGGACCCCGTAGCGGCACCACGTGGTGCCCACACACGACTTGACCGTGCGCAGGGCCTTGCCGTAGGCGTGTCCGGACTCGAACCCGGCCTCCACCAGGCGCGCCCAGATCGCGGGCAGCTGCTCCAGCCGGGCGCCGAACAGGTCGATCCGCTGGCCGCCGGTGATCTTGGTGTAGAGGTCGAAGTCGCGTGCCACCTCGCCGATGACGATCAGTTTGGCGGGGGTGATCTCACCGCCGGGGACGCGCGGCACGACCGAGTAGGTGCCGTTGCGCTGGATGTTGGCCAGGTAGCGGTCGTTGGTGTCCTGGAGGGTGGCCTGTTCGCCCTCCAGGATGTGGCCGTGGCCCAGCGAGGCCAGGATGGAGGCGACGGCGGGCTTGCAGACGTCGCATCCGTGCCCGGTGCCGTGGGCGGCGATCAGGCCGGAGAAGGTGGCGGTACCGGTCGCGCGGACGATCTCGACGAGGTCCGCGCGGGACTGGGGGAAGTGCTCGCACAGGGCCCTGGACTGCTCGATCCCGGACTGGCCGAGGATCTGTTTGAGCACGGGAACGCAGGAGCCGCAGCTGGTGCCCGCCCTGGTACAGGCCTTGAGGGCGGGGACGTCGTGGTGCCCGTCGGCGATGGCGTCGGTGAGGTCGCCCTTCGTGACGGCGTTGCAAGAACAGATCTGCGCCGTGTCGGGCAGGGCGTCCGTACCGGCGCCGGTGGTGCCCTCGGGCGTGATCAGGGCGAGCGGGTCACCGGGCAGCGGCGATCCGACCAGGGGGCGCAGGGTGGCGTAGGCCGAGGCGTCCCCGACCAGGACTCCGCCGAGCAGCGTGGTGGCGTCGTCCGAGACCACGAGCTTGGCGTAGCGGCCGCCCGCGGCGTCGTTGACGACCACGTCCAGGGCCCCGGGGGCGCGTCCGTGGGCGTCACCGAAGCTGGCCACCTCCACCCCGAGGAGTTTGAGCCGCGTGGAGGTGTCGGCACCGGTGAAGGTGGCCGTACCGCCCAGGAGGCGGTCCGCGACGACCTCGGCCATGGCGTTGCCGGGGGCGATGAGGCCGTAGACGGTGCCCCGGTGGTGGGCGGCCTCGCCGACCGCGTGGACGCGGGGGTCGCTGGTGGTGCAGGTGTCGTCGACGACGATCCCGCCGCGTTCGGCCACCCGGAGTCCGGCGGCGCGGGCGAGGTCGTCGCGGGGGCGGATGCCCACGGAGAACACGACCAGGTCGGTGTCGAGGTGGGTGCCGCCGTCGAGGGTCAGGCGGGCGGCCCGACCCCCGGGCGAGGGTTCGACACCGGTCGAGGCGGTGCCGGTGTGCACGTGGACGCCCAGGTCGCTCACCAGGGTGCGCAGCAGGGACGCCGCGCCCCGGTCGAGTTGTGCGGGCATCAGGTGCGGGGCGAGTTCGACCACGTGCGCCTCCAGGCCCAGCAGACGCAGGGCGTTGGCGGCCTCCAGGCCCAGCAGGCCGCCGCCGACGACCACACCGGTGCTGGCGCCCCGGGCGGAGGCGGTGATGGCCTCCAGGTCCTCGATGGTGCGGTACACGTGGCAGCCGGGCAGGTCGCGGCCGGGAACGGGCGGCACGAACGGGGTGGAGCCGGTGGCCAGGACCAGGCGGTCGTAGGGCAGCACCCGTCCGCTGGCGGTGGTCACGGTGCGACGGTCACGGTCGACGGCGGTGGCGCGTTCGTCGACGTGCACGTCGACGGCGGGGCCGGACAGGTCTCCCAGGGACAGGTCGTCGGCGCTGGCCCCGTCGAAGTAGGAGGACAGGGCGACGCGGTCGTAGGCCGCGCGGGGTTCCTCCCCCACCACGGTGACGTGCCAGCGCCGGTCGGTGTCGCGGTCCCGGAGGGCCTCGACGAGCCGGTGGCCGACCATGCCGTTGCCGATGACGACGAGTTCTTCCATGGTGTGCGCGGCTCCTCCTGGTACGGGGGCGGACTCTCCCCAGGCAACCTTCCGGGTGTTTCCCCGTGGTCAGCCGCCTGTGTCACGGTTGTTTCGTTGTGCCGACTCCTGGGGCGGGCGGCGTGTGATGCGCGGTCCGGGGTCAGCCGACCGGTGTGCCCCGCAGGCGCTCCAGCAACGCCCCCACGTCGCGCACGCACCCTCCGCAGCCGGTCGTGGCACGGGTGAGTTCGGCGACGGCCTCGCGGGTACGGGCCCCGTCCAGCCACGCCTTCTCGATGTCGGAACGGCTGACCGCGTTGCAGCGGCACACCGGTGCCTGCGCCTCCTCCCGGGTCGCGGCGACGGCGGTGGGCGGCCGCTGGAGGAGGGCGAGGCGGTCGGAGGGCACCGGGGCGCCGGTGTCGTAGAGCTGGGACAGGGTGGCGGCGGCCTCGGGGAAGCCCAGCAGCACGGCGCCCACCACCCGTTCACGGCGCACCGAGAGCTTGGCGTACCGGCCGCCGTGGGGGTCGCTGATGGTGACGGTCTCCAGCCCCGGGGCGTCGTCCTCCTCGTGGACCCGCCCGAACGCGGTCAGTTCGATGCCCTCGGCCTTGAGCCGGGTCAGCGGTCGGGCCCCGGTGTAGGCGGCCTGCGGCGCGGCACCGGTCAGGCGCCGGGCCAGCACGGCGGCCTGTTCCCAGCCCGGCTGGACGAGCCCGGCACCGCCGCCGGGGTGCTCGGCGCAGTCACCGATGGCGTGGACCCGGGGGTCGGAGGTGGCCAGGCGGTCGTCCACGACCACACCGTGATCGACCACGATCCCGGCCCGAGCGGCGAGTTCGGTGTTGGCGCGTACCCCGGCCGCGACCACCAGGGCGTCGCCGGGCAGGACGGTGCCGTCGTCCAGTTCCAGACCGGTACCGGGAACCCAGCGCGCGGCGGCCCGGCCCGCGTGCACCGCCACCCCCAGGGCGGTGTACCCGGCGGCCAGGACCCGCGCGGCGCCCTGGTCGACCTGTCGGCACATGATCCAGGGCGCGGACTCCACGACGGACACCCGCGTCCCCCGGGCCACCAGGCCGCGCGCGGCCTCCAGGCCCAGGACCCCGCCGCCCAGCACCACCACGGGGGCGCCGGGCCGGGCCAGGGCGACGATGCGCTGGCAGTCCTCCAGGTCGCGCAGCGTGCACACCCCCTCTCCCGGACCGCCCTCGGGGGCGCGCACGCCGGGGACCGGCGGGAGCGCGGCGCGCGCCCCGGTGGCCAGGACGAGTTCGTCGTAGGGCAGGCGGGTCCCGTCGTCCAGGCAGAGGGCCCTCCGCCGCGTGTCCAGGGCGGTGGCGGACACACCGGTGCGGACGGTGACCCCCGGACCACCGGGGGCGGGCAGCCGGATCTGGTCGGGTCCGTAGTCCCCGGCGAGCACACCCGAGAGCAGAACGCGGTTGTAGGCGGGGTGCCGTTCCGCGCCGACCACGCTGACGCGGACGCGGTTCCCCGCCGGGTCCAGCCGGGCCGCCTCCTCCGCGAAGCGGGCGCCGACCATACCGTTCCCGACGACCACGACTCGGCGCGGCGACGTCCTCTGCGCGGTGTTCACCTGGGGCCTCCTGGCGTGGGTGTGTCCGCCGGGTCCGGGGCTCCTCGCCCCGGGCCGGGCGGTTCGGGTTCCAGGCGTACGACGCTCACCTTGAACTCGGGCATCCGGCTGACGGGGTCCAGCGCCGGGTGGGTGAGGTTGTTGGCGGCCTGCTCACCGGCGAAGTGGAAGGGCAGGAACACCGTGTCCAGACGGGCGGTGGGTTCCAGGCGCACCCGGGCGCGGGTGTGTCCCCGGCGGGAGGTGACGCGGGCCCAGTCACCGGCGGCCAGGCCCGAGCGCGCGGCCGTGGCGGGGTGTACCTCCACGTACGCCTCGGGCTCGGCGTCGTCGAGTTCGGCCACGCGGCGCGTCTGGGCTCCGGACTGGTAGTGGCCCATCAGCCTGCCGGTGGTGGCCACCAGGGGGTACTCGTCATCGGTGGTCTCGGCGGGGTCGCGGTGGGCGACCGGTGCGAGGCGGGCGCGCCCGTCGGGGTGGGCGAAGGCCTCCAGGAACAGGCGGGGTGTGGACCCGGTGGGGGCCCGGACCGGCCAGTACAGCGCCTGGCCGTCGGCCAGGCGCCGAGGGGTGACCCCGGAGTAGTCGGCCGGGCCTCCGGCGGAGGCGCGGCCGAGTTCGGCCAGGACGGCGTCGGGGTCGGTGGGGAAGCGTCCGACGGGTTGTCCCAACCGCACGGCCAGGGCGGAGAGGACCTCCAGGTCGGTCCACACCCCCTCGGGCGGGGCGGTCGCGGGGGCGCGGCGGAGCACGCGGCCCTCCAGATTGGTCATGGTCCCGCCCTCCTCCGCCCACTGGGCCACGGGCAGGACCACGTCGGCCGTGGCGGCGGTCTCCGAGAGCACGAAGTCGGCCGCCACCAGCAGGTCGAGGGAGTCCAGGCGGTCGCGGACGCGCGCGGTGTGGGGAGCCGACACCAGGGGGTTGGAGCCGAACAGCAGGAGGGCGCGCGGCCCGTCGGGGCCGCCCAGGGCGTCGAGGAGTTCGAAGGCCGAGCGGCCCGGACCGGGCAGGGAGCGGGGGTCCACTCCCCACACCCCGGCCACGTGTTCGCGCGCGTCCGGGTCGTCGATACGGCGGTACCCGGGCAGCTGGTCGGCCTTCTGCCCGTGTTCACGGCCTCCCTGGCCGTTCCCCTGACCGGTGATACACCCGTAGCCCGAACCGTGGCGGCCGGGCAGGCCCAGGGCCAGCGCCAGGTTGATCCAGGCCGACACCGTGTCGGTGCCCTTGGCGTGCTGTTCTGTGCCGCGGCCGGTGAGGACATAGGCCGACCGGTTTCCGGCGGCCCGGCCCAGTAGGTCGGCGGCGGCGCGGACGCTCGCGGCGGGCACACCGGTGACCCGTTCGGTCCGTTCGGGCCACCAGGCCGCGGCGTGCTCCCAGGCGGCGTCGAACCCGGTGGTGCGCTCGGCGAGGAACGGCTCGTCGCACCAGCCCCGCACACGTGCCGCGTGCAGCAGGCCCAGTGCCAGGGCGAGGTCGGTGCCGGGCCGGGGAGCCAGGTGGAGGCCGCCCTGGTCGAGGGCGACCCGTGCGGTGGCCGACCGGCGCGGGTCGATGACGATGAGGGTGGGCGCGCGGAGGTGTCCCATCATCGGTGGCATGGTCTCGGCGGGGTTGGCCCCGGCGAGCAGGACCGTCTCCGCCTCGGCCACGTCGGTCAGGGGGAAGGGCATGCCCCGGTCCAGGCCGAAGGCGCGCGTACCGGCGGCGGCCGCCGAGGACATGCAGAACCGGCCGTTGTAGTCGATCTGTGAGCTGGCCAGGGCCAGGCGCGCGAACTTGCCCAGGGTGTAGGACTTCTCGTTGGTCAGGCCGCCACCGCCGAAGACCGCGACGGAGTCGGGCCCTGACGCGGCGCGCAGGGCCAGCAGACGCTCCGCGACGTGGTCCAGGGCGGTGTCCCAGTCGGTCTCGACCAACTCGCCGCCGCGCCTCTCGCGCAGCAGGGGGCGGGTGAGCCGGTCGGGCACGGTGAGGACCTCGGCGGCGGTCCACCCCTTACGGCACAGGCCGCCCCGGTTGGTCGGGAAGGGAGCGGGGCGGGCGGCCAGACGCCCGTCCGGTCCGGGCTCCAGGCTCATGGCGCACTGGAGCGCGCAGTACGGGCAGTGGGTCGTGGTCATCGGGCCGTGACCGGGACGAGCTGGTCGGCGGAGGCGGGGCTCGCGGGACGACGCAGGTACACCGCCCAGGTAACCATGGCGCAGAGCAGGTAGAACGCGCCGAAGGCGACGAAGGCGGGCGCTGTGGAACCGGTCGCCGCGAAGGACTCGCGGAAGCCGACGTTGATGCCCACGCCGCCCAGTGCGCCGACCGCGCCGATCAGGCCGAGCATGGAGGAGGCCACGCGCTTGGTGCGGGCCAGGGCCTGCTCCCGGGGTTCACCGGCGGCGATGGCGTCCTCGGCCCGGGCCGCGTAGATGGAGGGGATCATCTTGTAGGTGGAGCCGTTGCCCAGGCCGGTGAGGACGAACATCACCGCGAACGCGCCGATGAACAGGGTCAGTTGACTGGCCTGGACGGCCAGGACGAGCACGGCGGAGCAGGCGGCCATGGCGGCGAAGACCCACAGGGTGACGCGGGCACCGCCCAGGGAGTCGGCCAGTCGGCCGCCGACCGGCCGGATGAGCGAGCCCAGGACCGGGCCCAGGACGGCGATCCCCGCGGCCTGCACGGGCTCCAGGCCGAACTGGGCCTGGAGCAGGAGACCGAAGGCGAACCCGGTGCCGATGAAGGAGCCGAAAGTGCCCACGTACAGCAGGGACATGATCCAGAAGTGGTGGTCGCGGGTGGCTGACAGCTGCGCGGCCGCGTCGGCGCGCACGTGCACGAGGTTGTTCATGGACCGGTACGCCCACCAGGCGGAGAGCAGGATCAGCGGCGCGTAGAAGAGCGGGACCAGGTATCCGGCGGAGGTGGTGAACAGGGCGATGACGGCCAGCCCGACCAGCTGGACCGTGGCGACTCCGATGTTGCCTCCGCCCGCGTTGAGGCCCAGGGCCCACCCCTTCTCCCGTTCGGGGAAGTAGGAGTTGATGTTGGCCATGGAGGAGGAGAAGTTGCCGCCGCCCAGGCCCGCGGTGGCGGCCAGGACCAGCAGCAGCCAGAAGGGGGTGTCGGGGTCGCGGACCAGGAAGAAGGCGGCCACGGTCGGGACGATCAGCGCCAGGGTGGCGACGACGGTCCAGTTGCGCCCGCCGAAGACGGGCACGGCCAGGGTGTAGGGCACGCGAAGGACGGCGCCGACCAGGGTGACCACCGACAGCAGCAGGAACTTCTGCTCGGGGGTGGTGGTGAAGCCGTGCTCGGGGGTCATGAACAGTACGAGCACCGACCAGATGCTCCACACCGAGAAGCCGATGTGTTCGGAGGCGATGGAGGCCCAGAGGTTGCGGCGGGCCACCCGGCGCCCCCCGGCGTCCCAGAACGCCTCGTCCTCGGGGTCCCAGCGGGAGATCCAGCTCCTGCCTGTGCGCGGCGCGCGTTGGCCTGTTCCGGTCACGGCTGGTGCCTTCCTGCTCGGCGGCTGTCGACGAACCGACGATAGGGAGGCCTCGTTGCCTGGGGGTGTCCTTTGATGACACGCACGGAGACAGTCCGCTCACCGAGCGGGCACGGTCATGGTGAGAACCCCCGTCACCGCTGGTGGGGGGATGGTGGTACGCCAGCTTGGCCGCGACGGACACCCGACTGTGAACAGAGTCACCCCCGCTGGCCGTGGCGCCCGTGACCGCATCCGGTCACCTCGGACGGTCATGGGCACTGCCGGTGCTAGACACGAGCTGTGTGTGCCATTCTCTCTTCCTCCGTACCGCGCCTGCTGATACCCCTCGCGACCCTGGCGTTGGCTGCCACGGCCTGCGGTCCAAGTGAAGGAATACCCCTGAGCGACCCGCCGAGCGAGGGTGCCGTGGACGAGCGGCATCCCCCTGACCTGACTGCTCCGGGGATCTTGACCGCCGACTGCGGATCGGCGGAGGTGACCCTCACCCTCTTCTCCGACGAGGACGGCAGCGAGCTCGCCGCCCGAACCTTCGACACCGACTCCGTAACCGGCGGGGAGTCCGAGGACTTCCCCTTCGGTCGCGAGGTACGGCCGCAGGAGGGGTCGGTACGCGGTGTCGACTGTGGCAGCAGAGATCCCTTCCTCAACGACCGCGAGTTCCTCTTCGTCTCCTTCGTCGAAGAGGTCGACGGCACGGAGGTCAACGGTTTCGGTGTGGTCGACGAGTCCGGTACCCTCACCGCCCTGAGTCCGAGCCAGGACACCGGGGACTTCACGCTTCTGAGCGACTACACCAGCCCCCACCTCGATCATGAGGAGAATCGGATCGTCTTCGTCGAGCGGAAGGGCGACGCAGTCGACGGGACAGTCCACGGTCTCGACCTCGGTTCAGGCGAGATCACGCGGATCGGTGAGTGCGAGACCCACTGCCACAAGATCACGCTCCCGCCCGGAGCTGGGGGTCCCTTCTTCGGACTCGCCACACGCCGGATAGTGGTCGACCCTGAAAGCGGCCTCGCTGCCGCGTCCTACGGTGCCTACGATTCATCCGTCTTCCTGTTCGACCCCGATTCCGAGTACGGGGGGTCGGACGGGTTTCCCACGTTCTCCCACACCACCGGCAAGCTGGCGAACGTGATCGGCGAGGTCGCCCACATGTTCGAGGGCCCCAGCCTCCTGGTCGAGAACGACGAGCTGACCGTGGTGGAGTTCACCGCCGAGGACCTCACCGCGGACGGAGCGGTGGGCGACGACCTCGGCTCCCGGACCCTGGTGCCTCCGAGCGAGCGCACCAACACCTCGCCGCAGCCCTCCCCGGACGGCACCGAGATCGTCTTCCTCTCGGAGACCGAATCCGGTGAGGCGAGCTGGTACCGCGTGCCCTTCGACGGCTCTACAGAGCCCGAGCGGATCTCCGACGTGCCCGCCGAGCACCTGGGGTCGACCATCGTCGCCTGGCAGTGACGCCCGCGACATCCCGGGTACCGGGCAGCGGCGACGACCTCTTGGAACCGGGACGTGTCCGTCCACGACCGCCCGCCCGGACCGCCGGTCCCTCGTCCCACGCCCGGGGGTGACTGAGGTCAGCCCCTCGTGGGAGGACGCCCGGACACGCGTGCGCGCCGCCGGTGTCCCCGGCGGCGCGCACGGTGCGACGGCCTCAGTCCACGCCCGCGGCCTCCAGGGTCCGGCGGTCGGGGGCCTTGGTGAGAAGGCTCGCGGCGACCAGGGCGAGCACGGCGGCGGGCAGTGCCACGATCACCCCGTTGAAGCCGCCCGGGGCACCGGCCACCTCCCAGCCGATGGTGACGGCGGTACCGGTGATCAGGGCGGCCACGGCGCCCGCCGTGGTGGCGCGCTTCCAGAACAGGACCGCCAGCACGGCGGGGGTGATCGCCGCGCCGTAGATCGTGTACGAGTACATCTGGAGGTCGAGGACGGTCGGGAAGTACAGGCCCAGGGCGACCGCGACCAGGGCGATGGCGACCACGGACAGGCGCTGCACGATCAGGGTGCCACGCTCGCCCACCTTGCCCCCGCTGAACCTGGCGAACAGGTCGAAGGCGATGTTGGAGGCACCGGAGAGCATGAACGACGAACCGGTGGTGACGACGAACGCGACGGCACCGGCCAGCAGCAGCCCGCCGATGAGCGTGGGCAGGTGGCCGTCGGTGGCCAGGCGCAGGACCGACTCGTCGCCGTTGATCCCGGGCATGAGCACGGCCGCCGAGGTGGCCAGCATGATCACGGGGACGAACACGAAGAAGCTCGCGATGAGCATGCCCAGCGTGGAGTTGCGGGCGGAGCGTTCGTCCTTGGCGGCGGCCAGCCGCTGGTAGAGGTTCTGGTCGGCCAGCAGGAGCAGGAACAGCGGGAGGAAGTAGCCGAGCAGCTGGAGCGGGCTGAGGCCGCCGCTGGGAGTGCGGGCCGCCTCGGGCAGTCCCTCCCAGTAGACGGGCAGTCCGCCGACCGCGACCAGGATCAGCGGCACCGCCACGATCAGCGCGCCGAAGACGAGGATGGCCGAGACGAAGTCGGTGTAGGCGACGGAGAACAGACCGCCGGTGACGGTCAGGATCGTCACGACGGCGGCGACGATCAGCGCGCCCTGGGTCGTGGTGAGCGGCGTGATCAGGGAGAGGACGTATCCGCCGCCGACGAACTGCGAGGCGACCAGACCGACGTAGGCGATGGTGGTGACCACCGCCGCGACGGTGCGCACCCCACTGCCGAAGCGGGCTTCGAGCAGTTCGGGCACGGTGTGGCGGGCGGCCCTGCGGATGCGGCGGGCGGCCAGCAGCAGGACGAGGATGCCCAGTGGCGTGCCGGCGAAGAAGATCATGCCGGCCATGGGGCCGTAGTTGTAGGCGAAGTTCGCGCCACCGATGATCGTGCCCGATCCGACCCAGGTCACGATGAGCGTGGCGATCATGACGGGTGTGGACAGGCTCCGCCCGGCGAAGAGGAAGTCCTCACCGGTGCGGACCTTGGAGGACCGGGAGTAGTACAGGCCGATCCCGACCATCACCAGCAGGTAGGCGGTGATGAGGACCAGGTGGGTCGTTTGCATGGGCTGCCTCAGGAGGGGACACGATGGGGTGAACGGCGGGTGAAGCCCGATGTAACCAGCAACGATGCCCCGAATGCAATGCTTGTTGCAATTGGTGTGACCCAGATCACCCTAGAAGAGGTCGGCTCGCCGCCAGAACTCCTCGGCCCGCCGGACCGACTCCAGCGCCGCGTCGCCCCCGATCCTGGCCAGTTCCGCGAGCACCGCGTGCACGACCGTCATCGCCGCCGTCAGGGACGGGAACATGCCCACCCCCTCACTGGGTACGGCCACGACGTGGTCGGCCAGCGCCCCCAGGGGCGAGTCCCGCCGGTCGGTGATGAGGGCGATCGCCACCGACTCCTCGGCGGCGATCTCCACCGCGCGACGCAGCCCGACCGGGAGCATCCACAGGTCGCAGACCACGAGCAGGTCGCCCTCTCCCATCCGTGCCAGGGCGTTGGCCAGGGCGGTGCCTCCGGAGTCGTGGAGGCGCACGTCGTAGCCCATGATCCCGGCGGCGTGGGAGAGCTGCACGCCCGGAGCCGCGAAGGTGCCCGAGCCCAGGACCAGGGTGTTCCGTGCCCCGTGGATGGCGGCGGCCACGGCCCGCACCCGGTCGGGTTCGAGCGTCCGCTCCAGGAGTCGCAGGTTCTCCCGGTCCGAGCGCACCGCCGCGCGCACCGGGTCGGTGTCGGAGCCCGCGTGCTCGGCCAGCACCTCTCCCGCGCTGAGCGAGGCCAGGTAGCGCGAACGCAGCTCGACGCGCAGGGCGGGCCACCCGGTGAAGCCGAGCTGCTGGGCCGCGCGGACCACGGTGGCGACGTTGACCTCCGCCCTGGACGCCACCTCGGCGGCGGTCGCGTAGGAGGCGAACCGGGGCTCGTCCCGCAGGACGTGCAGGACCCTCTCGCTGGCCCTGCCCAGGCGCCCCCGCGCGAGCGTCTCCTCGATCCAGTCCGCCATCAGTCCTCCTCCGTTCGAGCGGTCCGGACCACCCGGGTCGCGCCCATCCAGCGATACCACCCCCGCTCGACAACCGAGGCCCGGTGCAACGTATATTGCATCTCGTCGCCGCGAATCGACCCGCGACGGACCGCGCACCCGACCCTGGAGGTTCCCCGTGACCGACGGCCCCCGGCCCACCGCCTACACGAACACGGCCCTGCTCGACCCCGAGACCGGCACCCGGACCCCCGGGTCCTGGCTGCTCGTCGAGGACGGCGTCATCGCGGCGCGCGGCACGGGCGAGGTGCCGGTCTCCGTCACCGACCGCGCGGAGACGGTCGACCTCGGCGGGGCCACCCTCATGCCCGGCCTCGTCGACGCCCACGTCCACGTCACCGCGCTCAGCGCGGACCTCGGCGCGGTCGGTGACCACTCCCCCTCCTACGTCGCGGCCTTCGCCGCCCGGTCCCTGTCCGACATGCTGGGGCGCGGCTTCACCACGGTGCGCGACGTGGGCGGCGCCGACTGGGGTCTGGCCGAGGCCGTGGACGACGGGCTCGTGGACGGCCCCCGCCTCGTGTTCGGCGGCAAGGCGCTCTCCCAGACCGGAGGGCACGGCGACTTCCGGCCGCGCGGGCGACACGGCACCGACCAGCACGGGTGCTGCCCCGGCGCGGGGCTGGTCTGCGACGGCCCCGTCGAGTTCCGCAAGGCCGCGCGTGAACAGCTCCGCACCGGCGCCCACCACGTCAAGGTGATGCTCTCGGGCGGAGTGGCCTCCCCCACCGACCGGATCGACTCCACCCAGTCCTCCGAGGACGAACTGCGGGCGGTCGTCGAGGAGGCCGAGGCCGCCAACCGGTACGTCACCGGGCACGCCTACACCGCGCGGGCGGTCAACCGGGGCCTGCGCCTGGGTGTGCGCTGCATCGAGCACGGCAACCTCATCGACCAGAGCAGTGTGGAGCTGTTCGTGGAGCACGGGGCCTTCCTGGTACCGACCCTGGTCACCTACCGCGAACTGTCGCGCCAGGGCGCGCGCAACGGGCTTCCCGCCGAGAGCCAGGCCAAGGTGGACACGGTGCTGCACAAGGGGCTGGAGGCCCTGCGGATGGCGCACGAGGGCGGCGTGCGCCTGGTGTTCGGCACGGACCTGCTCGGCGGGATGCAGGCGCACCAGAGCGCCGAGTTCGCCCTTCGCGGCGAGGTCCAGCCCGCGGCCGACGTGGTGCGCTCGGCCACCAGTGAGGCGGCCGCGCTCCTCGGACTGGAGGGCGAGATCGGCACGTTGCGCACGGGGGCGCGGGCCGACCTGATCGTCGTGGACGGCGACCCGCTTTCCGACCTCACCCTGCTGGCCGAACCGGAGCGCGGTGTGCGCGCGGTCCTGCGCGACGGTGTGATCCGCCGCTCCCGCGCGTAGCGGAAGCGGGGAACGGGGGCCGGTCGGACCGGATCGGCCGGACGGCCCCCGTCAGCGACGGTTGCCGAACCACCCGGCCGAGGGCCCCCGGGCCCGCGGCCCCCGGGGGGGGGGGGGGGCACCCCCCGGGGCGGGGGGCCGCCCGGCCGAACCGGGCCCCCCGGCCCCCGTACCCCCGTACCCCAACGGCGGGGGCCGGCGGGGACAACCGGG
>NZ_JBIAGA010000009.1:100475-244897 GCF_042869555.1 Nocardiopsis sp. NPDC006938
GCCGGTGTTACCCCCGGCCCCCGCGCGTCGGGGAGGGGGGGACGGGGGGGGGGGGGCCCGGTGGGGGCGGGCCGCCCCCCCCCCGGGGGGGCCCCCCACCCCCCGGGCGGGGGCCGCGGGCCCGGGGGCCCTCGGCCGGGTGGTTCGGGTCCACGCCGACCAGACCAGCGGCCCCGCCCACCGGTGCGGGTCCACACCGACCCCGCGAACCTCCCCGGCGAAGGAGCGGGACCCCGCCGACCACCCCGGTGGCCCTCCCGGCCGACGGGCCCGGCCATGAGATCGCCCACGCTCGGCCCACCTCCTCCCCGCGCTCGCCGCGACGCCCCGAGCCGACGCATCGCCCCAGGGAGCGGGCCGCGCGGCCCCGAACCGGGCCCTCGGCACCCGAACCCGCTGCGCGCGCCGTGCCACCGACCACATCCCGTGCGGGTTCCCCCGCTCCCACATGCGAGTACGCTCATCCGAAGGCCTCATCCGCTCATGGTCCCCCCGGGGACCGGCCGCTCCCCCGACCCCGTCGGTGCGCGAGTGCCGCAGCGCGGTCGGCGCCCGGTCGCTTCCCCGGCCCGGCGTCGGGCGAGGCCCGTGAAGCCAGTGCGTGGCCGTGCTGTCGAGCCCGCCGAACACCCGGCCGGGCCCTGCCAGTCGTGGCGGCCACCGGCACCCGCGTCGCGGCGCGTCTTCCGCGTCGCTCTCCTCTGACCCTGGGGCCCGTCACGCTCTCCTCGACACTGATCGCCCCGCCGTGCCGTCCGGCACCGCGGGCGCCCTTCGTCGTGCGCGCTCGCGGGACGGCGCCCCGGCTCCCGAACTCCACCGACGAACAGGCGGTTACCTTCGTGCGCACCACCCCCGACTCCGGAAGGGTCGGACTCCACAGCCCAGGGCCGCGTGAGACCTCATGCCGAGCGGCACGTGAGGAGTCGACCCATGAATGACGCTCCGGCCGGACGAAGAACCGTCGGGGTGGTCTTCTGGGCCTCCCTCGCGTTGTCGGCCCTGTTCGTGGTGTGGGGCGTGGCCGCCCCGAACCACCAGATGGCCACCATGAACTCCGCCCTGAACGCGGTCACCTCCAGCTTCGGCTGGGTGTACATCCTGCTGCCGCTGCTCCTGCTGGGGCTCCTGGTGTGGCTGGCGTGCAGCCGCTACGGGCGTATCCGGCTGGGCGCCGACGACGACCGCCCCGAGTTCGCCACCCACACCTGGATCGCGATGATCCTGTGCGCGGTGATGGGCATCGGCCTGGTCTCCTACGGCATCGCCGAGCCGATCTCGCACTTCGCGACCCCGCCGCACGACCTGGCCGAGCCGGGTACGCCCGGGGCCGCCGTCCTGGCCCTCCAGTACTCCTTCTACGACTGGGGGCTGCACGCCTGGGCGATCTTCGCGGTGTTCGGCCTGGCCCTCGGATACTCGATGTACCGCAAGCAGCGCCCCGGGCTGGTCAGCGCCCTGTTCCGGCCCCTGCTGGGCCGGCACGCCGACGGCCCCGCGGGCAAGGCGATCGACGTGTTCACGGTGTTCGCGACGCTGTTCGGCACCACCACGTCGCTCGGTCTGGGCGCGCTCCAGATCGACAACGGCCTGAACCGCGTCCTGGGCACGCCCACCGGGTCCACCACCCAGGTCCTCATCGTGGTCGTGGTCACGGTGCTGTTCAGCCTCTCGGCGGCCTCGGGGGTCAAGCGCGGCATCCGCTACACCAGCGAGATCAACCTGTCGGTGGCCTCGGTGCTCTTCGTGTTCGTGCTGTTCCTCGGCCCGACCGCGTTCCTGGTGTCGCTGTTTCTGGAGTCCCTGGGCCAGTACGGCGGGGACTTCCTCCAGATGAGCCTGCGCGGCCCGGCCTTCGGTGACACCGTCTGGCTCCAGAGCTGGACCTACTTCATGATGGCCTGGTGGGTGTCCTGGGGCGCCTTCGTCGGTGTGTTCCTGGCGCGCATCTCGCGCGGGCGCACGATCCGCCAGTTCGTCCTGGTGGTCCTGGGGATGCCGAGCCTGGCGTTCTTCGCCTGGTTCTCGGTGTTCGGCGGCGCCGCGATCGACCTGGACCTGAATCACGGCACCGACATCGCGGGCGCCACGGCGGCCGACCTGAACAGCGCCTTCTTCGTCACCCTGGCGGAGTTCCCGCTGCCCGTGGTGACGGCCACTCTGGTGGTGATCCTCGCGGTGCTGTTCTTCGTCTCCGGAGCCGACGCCAACACCTACGTGCTGGGCATGCTCACCACCCACGGGTCCATCAGGCCCCGGACGCCGATCCTGCTGCTGTGGGGCGCGGTGACCGGCGCGCTGGCGATCATCCTGCTGCTCTCGGGAGGGCTCAACGCCCTCCAGCAGACCGTGATCGTGGCCTCCGCGCCGTTCCTCGTGGTCATCGTGGGCGTGGTGGTCAGCTTCCTGCGCGACCTGCGTTCGGAGCCCGGGCCCGATCCCCGGCCCGCGCCCGTGTCGACCGGGCACCCGCGGGACGAGGTCGCCGTCGAGGGCTGACGGCGTCCGTTCCCGACGACGGCCTCCGGTTCCCATCGGGGGCCGTCGCGTTCCCCGGGGACCGCTCCGAGGGTGGGGGCAGGAGGGCAGAAACGGCTCCTGGACTCCGCGCCCCCGCGCGGGGTTCACTGTGAGCGCCGTGGGGATTCTTCCTCGCACGCCACGGCCGTCCTGTTCCCACCCCCTCTGGGAGACCCCCACATGCGACCCTCCCCCGCCCCCGACCGTTCACCCGGCCCCGCGAGGAGGCCCCGACTCGACCGCCGCACGCTCCGCTCCGACCTGCGCCACCTGCTCTTCGACTCCTCCGCGGCCCTGGTCGCGACCGCCGTCATCTTCGTCGTCCTGTACGTACGGGTCGAGGGAGGCACCTCACAGACCCTGGAGGTGATGCCGTTCCTCGCCGACGCCCGGCGGTACTGGCTGTACTGGGCGTGCCAGGCCTTCGGCTGGTCGGCGCTGCTGTGGGCGTGGATCACCCTCATGCTCGGCCTGGTGCGCGCCACCCGTCCCCCGGCCTCCCTGCCGGTGCCCCTCTCGCGGCTGGAGCGCTGGCACCGGGTCACCAGCATCACCACCATCGGGCTGATGTTCGGCCACGCCCTCGCGTTCTTCCTCGAACTGCTCCGGGAGAACGCCGACGGCCTCGGCGCCCTCCCGCTCCTGTTCTCGGCGTTCGTGGACGTGTTCGTCCCAGGCGGGTACTCGTCGGGGACCGGACAGGTGGCCATCCTGCTGGGACTCATCGCCCTCTACCTGGCGATCCCGCTGAGCCTGTCGTTCTACGTACGGGCCTGGACCGGGTCGCGGCTGTGGCGGGTACTGCACCGGTTCGTCATCGTGGTCTACGTCCTGAGCGTGTGGCACACCCTGCTGTACGGCACGAACGTGTGGTTCGACGGCGCGTTCCGCACGGTCGTGTGGGCGCTCCAGCTGCCGGTGGCCCTGCTGTTCCTGGCCCGGCTGCTGACGCCGCTGCGCGCCGACGAGCGGCTGACCCGGGCCGACCTGGTCCGGGGCCGGGTGACCGGCGGTCTGGTCCGGCTCTGCGGGCGCCTGCTCGCGGCCGCCGGTGTGGTGGTGCTGCTCCTGGTCACCGTGACCGGTCGGGACGGCGGCCGCACCCGGGGCGAGCCGTCCGGTGATCTGCTGGTCACCCAGCCCCTGGTGTGGGGCGGGCTGGCCGTCCTGTTGACCGTCATGGGCGCGGTGGCCCTGGCGGTGCGGGCCTCCGAGCGCGATTCCGGCCCCGCCGGTCCGCGAAGGCGGCCCGAGGAGGACACGCCCTAACCGAGCGGCCGCCGGGACGTCCGGTCCCGGCGGCCGCCCGCCTCACCCCTTCACGGCACCGCGCGTGATGCCGTTGACGAAGCTGCGCTGGAAGAGCAGGTAGACGACCACGATGGGGGCGATCACGATCAGGCTGGCCGCCGCGAGCAGCGGGACGTCGGTCCCGTACTGACCGACGAACAGGCCCAGTCCGGTGGGCGCGGTGCGCAGCGCCGGGGTCTGCACCATCACGAGGATGAGCAGGAACTGGTTCCACGACCACATGAACACCAGCACCGACAGGGTCGTGACGGCGGGCCAGGAGATCGGCAGCAGCACCCGGGCGAGCACCGCGCTGTCGCGGGCGCCGTCCACCCGGGCGGCCTCCACCAGCTCCTTGGGCACCCCGGCGAAGTGCGACTGCATCCAGTACACGCCGAAGGGCAGGAACAGGGCGACCTCGGCGAGGACCACCCCCGTGTGGGTGTTGGTCAGGCCCACCTCCCGGAGGTTGAGGTAGAGGGCGATGACCAGGAGTTCCACCGGCAGGGTGAGCCCCAGGACGAAGCCGAGCGAGAGCACGCGCCCGCCCCACACGCCCAGGACCGCGAGCGCGTACCCGGCCAGGGTCGCGAAGCAGACCGTCAGCGGAACCACGAACGCGGCGATGACCAGACCGGACCTGGTGAGCTGGTCGAAGCGGCCCGCCTCCCAGGCCAGCCGGAAGTTCTCCCACGACCACTGGTCGGGCACGCCCAGCCCGCCGACCTGGGAGCCGGTGGGATGGAGGGCGGCCAGGACGATCCCGGCGAAGGGGAAGAGCACCAGCACGGCGATCACCGCCAGCACGCCGTGCCGCAGGACCGAGACCGGGACGTCTTGACGCATCACTTCTCCCTCGCGAGCAGTCGGATGACGCTGACCAGGGCGACGACCAGCAGGGTCAGGACCACCGCGAGCGCGCTGGCCGCACCGACGTCGCCCTCGTTGAAGGCGAGCCGGTAGACGAGCAGGGCGGGCACGTTGGTCTGCCCGGCGGGGCCCCCGTTGGTGGTGACGTACACGAGGTCGAAGCTGGCCAGCGCGGCGATGGTGGTGATCACGCCCGCGATGCCGACCTCCTTGCGCAGCCCGGGCAGGGTGACGTGCAGGAACCGGCGCAGGCGTCCGGCTCCGTCGAGGGCGGCGGCCTCGTGCAGCGCCGGGTCGATCTTCTGGGCCCCACTCATGAACAGCACCATGCACAGGCCGCTCATGCACCAGGTACCGATCAACCCCAGCGCGACGAGTGCGAGGTGGTAGTCGGCGAGCCAGGAGCGGGCCAGCCAGCCCAGGCCCACGGCCGCCAGGAACTCGTTGACGGCGCCGCCGCCGCTGTAGAGCCAGCGCCAGGTGGTGCCGACCGCCACCAGGGGCAGCACCTGGGGCAGGAAGTAGACCGTCCGGTAGAAGGTGGTGCCCCGCCCGCCCCGCGCGGTGAGCAGCCCGGTCATCAGCAGCCCGATCGCGATCGGCAGGAACGAGAAGAAGACGATGAGCACGAGCCCGTTGCGGATCGCCCCGGCGAGCAGAGGGTCGGTGACGACCCGCGTGTAGTTGGCCAGCCCCGCCCAGGCCGGGGCCTGGACGCCGTCCCACTCCAGGAAGGAGAAGGAGAGCGTGCTCAGCGCGGGGTAGATCGCGAAGCCGCCGTAGACGGCCAGGGCGGGCAGCAGGTAGAGCCAGCCCTTGAGCCCGGACCGGGTCCGGTGTCGGCGGCGCGGGCGCCCGCCCCCGGCGCCGGGGGGCGGCGCGGGGGCGGGCGCGGTGTGCCGGTGCGCGGGTCCTCCGCTACTCATGGTGGCTTTCCCATTCGGCCTGTAGGGAGGCGAGGAACTCCTCGGGGGTGGCGCTTCCGGAGATCAGCCCCTGGACGCCGGGGGTGAGCTGGTCGATCATGCCGGGCGTGGCGTAGTCCGGGAAGGGGACGATCCCCTCGTTGTCGGCGACGGTGCCGAACCCGGAGTTGACCTCGCCGAGCAGTCCGCGGCTCTCGGTGGGCGCCTGGGTGTCGACGGGCATGAAGCCGGTGGACAGCTGGATCTCGGCCGCCTCGACGCCGCTCAGGTAGTCGAGGAAGGCCGCGGCCACGTCCGGGTGGTCGGTGTGCGAGGACACCGCGTAGGCGACGCTGGCCCCGGAGGCGACCGGCGTCTGGTCCACGGTGGTGCCCGGCATGAGCATGAAGCCGACGTCGTCGCCCATCTCGGCCTCCAGTTCGAAGGCGGCCCAGTTGCCGGTCACGAGGAACATGCCGTCGCCGTCGACGAACGCGGCGCGGGCGTCGTTGTCGGAGGTGGCGTTGGCGCTCTCGGGGACGTACCCGGCCTCCACCCAGCGGTGGAAGGTCTCGGTGGCCTCGGCGGCGGCGTCGGTCTCGATGGTGGACCCGGCCGCTCCGTACACCCAGTCCTTGTACTCGCCGTGGTCACCGAGCACGTTGAGCAGGGCGTTCCAGATCTGGAATCCGCCCACCTCGAGGCCGCCGACGCTGAGGGGTGCGATGTCGGCCTGGTCGGCGAGTTCGAGGGCGGTCTCGAAGTCCTCCAGGGTGGCGGGCGGTTCGGGGACGCCGGCCTCCTCCAGGAGCGCGGTGTTGTAGAAGACGCCCAGGACGGAGAGGGCTCCGGGTGCGGCGTAGAGGCTGCCGGTGGCGAACTCGGAGGCCGCGTCGTCGGACCGGAGGGGTTCCAGGCTGGCCGCCGGGAAGGACTCGTCCCAGCCGTAGGCCTCGGCGTAGGGGTCGAGGTCGAGGATGTGGCCGCCGGGGATGAGGGAGCGCATCGCGCCGGGGTTGTACTGCGCGATGTCGGGGGCGTCGTCCGAGGTCATCGACAGGCTGATGGTCTTGACGTAGTCGGTGAACTGGGTCTGCTGGAGCTCGACCGTGACGTTGGGGTACCTGGACGTGAAGCCCTGGACCAGCTCGTGGGTGGGCGGGTCGTCGGCGAACGCGAGCGTGAGGGTGGCCTCGGCGTCGCCGATGTCGGTGGAGATCTCACCGGGGGTGTTGTCCTGGGCGGAGCCGGTGGTCAGGGCGGCGCAGGCGGTGAGCGTGAGCGCGGCCGAGGCGGCCGCCACCGAGAACGCCGCGGCGCGTGTGGCCTTTTCCTTGGGGGGCATCCTGTTTCTCCGTTGATCCTTTGTGGTGGGGGGTGCCGACACTCCTGGGGAGAGCGGACTCCGGTCCCTGGGACGGCGCGCGAGAACAGGGAACACCGACGGGGGATCACGCAGGCCGGGCGATGTCCTTGCGTTTCGCCCGCCGCAGCGTCGGGACGTCGAGGGCCCGGTAACCCAAGGCTTGTCCGGCCTCAGATCGGTTATGTACTGTACGTAACCGAATTCTCACGACGCAACTTGGATAACCTAAATGTCCGCTATAGCAACAAATTCTCCCTTTTGGGAAACCGTGGCACTCGGATTGGTCACCAGGATTCTCGGACCCGTTCACACGGAAGTCCACTTTCGGGCACTCGACGCGCGGGAAAGGGCGTTCGAGTTCAGTGCCCGGGAGGGCGCGCTCACCATCGCCGCCACCGACGCGCTCGCCGCGTCCGTGGGCCTGCACACCTACCTCCGGGAGGTCTGCGGAACCGCGGTCGGCTGGGACACGCCCCGGCCGCTGCCCGTCACGGAGTTCCCGGACGCCCCGCCGACCCGGCGCACCGCCGAGACCGACCAGCTCTACTACCTGAACTTCTGCACCCAGGGCTACACGGCCGCGTACTGGGACTGGGACGGCTGGGAACGCGAGATCGACTGGATGGCGCTGCACGGCGTCACCCTGCCCCTCACCCTGCTCGGCCACGAGGCCGTCCTCCTGGACGCCTACGCCGCGCTGGGGCTGGACGAGTCCACGGTGCTGCGCTTCCTCGGCGGGCCCGGCTACCTCCCCTGGCAGTACATGGGCAACCTCGACGGCTTCCCCGGCCCGATGCCCTCCTCCTGGGTCGACGGCCACCTGCGGCTCGCCCGACGTGTGCTCGAACGCCAGCGGTCCTTCGGCATGACCCCGGCCCTGCCCGGCTTCACCGGGCACGTACCCGACGAACTCGCCCCCGGGCGGACCCGGACCCGCACCTGGCAGGGGTTCACGACCCACGTCCTGGACCCCGCCGACCCCCGGTACGCGCGGGTCGCCGAGGAGATCGCGCGCAGCCAGGCCCGGCTGCTGGGCACCGACCACCTGTACGCGCTCGACCCGTTCATCGAGATGGTGCCGGTGGACGCCGACCCCGCCTTCCCGGGGCGGGTGGCGCGGGCCACCCTGGCGGGTCTGACCGAGGCCGACCCGGACGCGGTGTGGGTACTCCAGGCCTGGCCCTTCTCCTACCAGCGGGACTTCTGGTCGGACTCGCGCGTGCACGCCTTCCTGGACGCGATCCCCGACGAGCGCCTGCTCGTGCTCGACCTGTGGGCGGAGGAGGACCCCCAGTGGTCCCGGCTGGGGGCGTTCGGCACCAAGGAGTGGGTGTGGTGCGCGCTGCTCAACTTCGGCGGCCGCACCGACCCGATCGGCGACCTCCAGGGCGCGGTGGACGGGATCAACGCCGCCAAGGCCGCCGGGAACCGCCCCGTGGGTCTCGGACTGTCCATGGAGGCCACCCGGAACAACCCGGCCTTCTTCGAGCTGGTGGCGGACCAGGCGTGGACGCGCACCGGTGACGTGTCCCGGGACTGGCTGCCCGGGTTCGTGCGCGGGCGCTACGGGCCGGAGTCCGACCCCGCGCTGCTGGCGGGCTGGCGGGCACTGAACACCACCGTCTACGGCGCGTCGGGGGTGCGGATCTTCCCGGAACAGTTCAACGGGGTGCTGACCGCCCGGCCCGGTTACACGGACCTGGCCCGGCCGGAGAGGGTGCGCGCGGAGGTCGACGGGCTGGTCTGGTACCCGTGGACCGACCTCGTCGGAGCCTGGGAGGCGCTGGTGGGCGCCGCCGAACGGGAGCCCGCGCTGGCGGAGGGGCCGCTCGGCGGGGACCTGGCCGACGTGGCCATGGCGGTGCTGGCACGGGTGGCCGACCACCGGTACGCGGAGCTGGTGGAGGCCGCGGCCGCGCGCGGCGCGGTCTCGGCCGAGGACGTGGAGCGGTTCCTGCGCGTGTTCGACGACCTCGACGCGCTGCTGACGACCCGCCCCGAGTACCGGTACGCGACCTGGGAGGCCCGGGCGGAGTCGTGGGCGGCCGACGACACCGACCTGCGCGTGCTGCGGGACAACGCCCGCCGCGTCCTCACCGTGTGGACCACGCCCGGGGACACCGTACTGGACGACTACGCGGCCCGGCTGTGGGCGGGCCTGGTCGGCGGCTACCACCGGCCCCGGTGGGAGGCGTGGGGGCGGGGCCTGTCGCGTGCCGTCGTGGACCGGCACGGGGCCACGGCGGAACTGAACCGCGAGTTGACCGGGATCGCGGAGCGGTTCCTGGCCGAGGGGGCACCGACGGTGGAGGTCCCGCCGGAGGGGGTGGTGGGGCGGTCGCGCGCGCTGCTGGAACGCTACGGCCGCGCCGGGGCCCCCTGAGGACGGTGATCGGCCCGTGCCCGGCCCATCCGTCCCTCACGACTCCCGACCCTCGCCCTCCTCGACCGTTCCCGCGCTCCATCGTGTGGTCCGCTCCGACAGTGGAGGACAGGAACCGACCGCCACTCCTGCGAGGGTGTCCCCGCACCACGACGAACGGGGGAACCGACCATGGCCACGAGGACCGCGCCCGTGCTGGACGACCGCGCGCTGAACCGCGCCGCGCTGGCCCGGCAGGCCCTTCTCGAACCGACCACCCGGTCGGTGTGGGAGACCGTCTCCCACCTGGGCGGGCTCCAGGCCCAGGAGCCCCAGGAGCCGTTCGTCGGGCTCTGGTCCCGCATGGCCTCGTTCGATGCCGCACAGCTCTCCGACCTGCTCAGCGCACGGCGCGTCGTGCGGGTCCACCTGATGCGGCGCACCGTCCACCTGGTCACCGCCGAGGACGCCCTCGCCTGGAGGTCCCGGTTCGATGCCATGCTGCGGCAGAAGGTCATGGGCGTCTACCGGGCCGACCTGCGCGGGGTCGACCTCGACGCACTCGCCGAGGCGGGCCGCGCGGTGATGTCCGACGGGCGGCCCCGGTCCATGACCGAGCTGGTCGCGGCACTCTCCGACCGCTGGCCGGAGCCGGGGCGGCGTCCGCTCGGCGAGATGCTGGTCTCGGCCCTGCTGCCGGTGGTGCAGTCCCCGCCTCGCGGGCTGTGGCGCACCGGCGGCGGGGTGCGCAACGTCCTGGTCTCCTCGTGGCTGGGCCGGGAGCCCGATCCCCTCGCCCCCGAGGGCTCCGACCCCGTCGGTGAGGCCCTGGTCCGGCGCTATCTCGCCGCGTACGGTCCGGCCACCACCACCGACCTGCGTTCCTGGTGCGGGCTGGCCGGGCTTCCGGCGGCGGTGGCCGCGGTCCGGGGCGAGCTGGTCTCCTTCCGGGACGAGCGTGGCAGGGAGCTGCTCGACCTGCCGGACGCGCCCCGCCCGGACCCCGGCACCGCGGTTCCGGTGCGGTTCCTGCCCGCCTTCGACAACGCGGTGCTCGGGTACCACTTCCGGAACCGGATCATCGACGACGAGCACCGGGGGCTGTCGGTGGCGGGCGAGCGCGTGGTCCTGGTGGACGGCCGGGTCGGCGCGACCTGGCGGGTGGAGGACGGCGCCGTGGTGGTCGACCCGCTGCGCTCCCTGTCCCGGACCGACCGCGAGGAGGTCGCGGAGCAGGGGCGGCGGCTGGCGCTGTTCCTCTCGGACCAGCGGTGCGACCGGGTACGCGTGGGGACCTCCCCCGCGTGAGCCCCGCCCAGGCGCACCGAGCCGCCGCCGACCGACCCCGACCGACTCCGGAGCGACCCCCGGCCGACCCCCGACCGGGCCTGCGCGCGCACGGCGCACGCGCGGCGCGGCCGGGGGCGCGGCGCCGGTCAGCCCTGTCGGCCGTTGGCGGCGAGTCGGCGCAGGGTCTGTTCCGAGGCGGTCGTCATCTCGTTCGGGACACCGAGGGAGTCGAGGTAGTCCGCGGTGGCCCGCACCTCCTCACTGCGGCGCGACGCGTGCTTGACGGTGCCGCTGAGAAAGCGGTCGACCAGCTCCGTTCCGCCCGTGAGCTGCGCGGCCACCTGTTCGCGCACCCATTCCTCCGCCCCGGCCGCCCGGCCCGCCATCACGGCCTCGCACACCACGGAGGCGAGGGGCTTCATCAGGGAGCTGCGCAGGAGCTTGCGCGCCGTGGCCTCTCCCGGTTCCCCCTCCAGGACCTCCACGCGGGCGCCGAGGGGTGCGCACACCCGCGCGACGTCGGCGGCGCCCGGGCCGCTGGCGATGAGGTCGGTGGCGGCTCCCCCGATGGTCATCGGGCCGAGGATGGCGACGTCGGCGAACCGGGCCCCGGTGGAGCCGACCCTCGTGCCGATCGCCCGCATGGTGTCGGGGGCGGCGGAGGTGAGGTCGGCGTAGACGGTGTCCGGGCGGAGCGCTCCGAGCACGCCGTCCGCGACGGCCGGTGCGACGGAGGCGGAGGTGAGGACCAGTACCAGGTCCGCACCGGCCACGGCCGCGTGGGCGGAGTCCGCGCGGTGGACACCGTCGGGGGTGTCCGTGGGGCCGGGGTCGAAGCCGGTGACCTCGTGGCCCTTGGCGGTGAGCGCGCTGGCGTAGATGTTCCCGGCCTCACCGAGGCCGATGACCGTGATGCGCATGGTGACCTTTCGTCGTGTGGGAGCCGACGACGGTCCGGTGCGGCGCGCGGGTGCGCCCGCCCCGTCCGGTCGCCGCTCCGCCGTGGTCCGGCGGGCGGCGTTCCCGGTACGGGTCAGGCGCTGGGCCGGATCACGGGCGGGCGTGCCGTCCGCTGAGGGCGGAGGCTGCTCTTCGGAGTTCGGGGACGGCCTGTCGTAGGCGGTCCTTGGAGGTGTGTTCGGAGGGTCCGGACACGGAGAGGGCGGCGAGTACCTCGCCGGTGGGGCCGGTGACGGCGACGGCCGCGGCGGCGACGGCGACGTCGCGCTCACCGATGGTCAGGCTGTGGCCGTCCCTGTCGATGTCCTCGAGTTCGCGGCGTACGCGTTCGGGGTCGAGCGGTTCTCCGGCGGCGTTGACGCACCCCTCCGACATCGCCGCCACGGCGTCCCGCTCGTCCTTGGGCAGGTGGGCCGCGATGACCTTGCCGGACCCCACGTAGAGCGGGAACCAGCGGCCGATCGGAACCTGGTAGTGGAGCTGGGGGCTGCCGTCGACCCGCACCGCGAGCACGCGCTCGAAGCCGCTGCGCACGTACAGGGACGAGGTGAGCCCGGTGACCGAGGTGAGGCTCTGCATGACGGGACGGGCCTGTTGGGTGAGCTGGTCGTTGACCAGGAACCCGTGGGCCATGCGCAGCACGGCCACGCCCAGGCGGTAGGTCTGGTTCTCCGTGACCACGAGGCCCCTGCGCTGGAGGACGGCGAGCGACCTGAGCACGGTGGCCGGGTGCAGGTCCACCAGGCGGCACAGGTCCACCAGGCGCAGCGGGGTGTCGCTGCGTTCCAGGGCCTCCAGGACGTCAAGGGCACGCTCCACACTGCGTACCGTGGGCTGGCCCGACGACTCTGCGGCCACTGCGGAACCCCTCAGGGTAGGGAGCTGAATGTCCCGCAAATGCTACAGGGAGGCGATCCTCGCCCGTGCCTCCTCCTCGCTGGCGCGCTTGGCCTCGGCGGCGGTGACGATCTCCTCCAGCCGGTGCCTGGGGATGACGGTGACGCCGTCGTCGTCGCCCACGATCACGTCGCCGGGGTTGACCACGACGCGGCCGACGGAGACGGGGACCTGGAGCAGGCCGGGGCCATTGCGGTAGGGGCCCGCCGGGGTGACGGCGCGGGCCCAGGTCGGGAAGCCGATGGCGCCGAGGTCGTCGGCGTCGCGGACGGCGCCGTCCACGACGAACCCGGCGAGGCCGCGGGCCTTGGCCCGTCGGCCCATGAGGTCGCCGAGCAGGGCGCGGTGCGTGACCGCCTGGCCGTCGATGACGAGGACGTCACCGGGCGCCGCGGTGTCGATGGCCTCGTGGATGAGCTTGTTGTCGCCCCCTGCGGTCATCACCGTGAAGGCCGGTCCCACCACCTTCGCGCCCTTCCAGACGGTCGAGATGGCGGCCTCGGCCACGTACAGGCGGTCGAGCACGTCACCGACGTTGGCCGCGGGCAGCGTGCCCAGACGGCGGTGCAGGTCATCGGGCAGGGGTGTGGTCTGTCCCGTCATGGGGTTCCTTTCGAGGGCGCGAGTCGCCGAGTTCCCTTGGCGACACCACCAACATTTCATCTAGTGAAGTTCATTGTCAATGAATGAAATATACATGGCTTCTTGTCACCACTACGCCACCATCCGCAACCAACGAAGGCGGGGCGCCCGACCTGAACCGAGCCGCGCCCCGCCTCCGCGAGGTGGAGGATTGTGAGGTCAGGCCGCCGGAGTCTCCTCCTGGTCGTCACCGTGGAGGTAGGAGGCGAGGAAGGCGATGACACCGAAGGTGGAGGCGAGGGTCACCGCGGGAACCAGCAGGTACTCCGAGGCCGCGCTGACCAGCGCGGGCTGCGACAGGACGGTGCCGACCAGCTGCCCCAGCACCATGAGGATCGCGACGAGGAAGAACCCGGCGAACGTCGCGACGAAGAGGACCCGGAGGATGCTCAGCGCGAGCTGGCGCGCCGACTGTTTGCGTTCGGACATCAGGTGCCCCTTTCTGTTCGGGCGGGCGGCCGTACCGCCCGCCCGGGACGCGATGGATCAGACGACGAAAATCGGCAGGACTCCCCAGCCCACGAGACAGGCCAGGAGGATGATGGGCACGAGGTAGAACAGGATCAGCGGCACGAAGGTCTTCTCCGCCTTGACCTGCACGATCCCCGACGCGATGAAGATCGGCGCGGAGGGCGGGGAGGACCCCTCGGTGGAGGCGGCCACCAGCGGCACCACCAGCGCGATCACCGGGTCCACGCCCACGGCGACGAGGCTGAGGAAGGACACCTGGCCCACGGCGGTCAGCGCGGCGGTCGAGGTCAGGGGGATCGAGACGACCGCGACCAGGAAGACGGTCAGCGCCACCATGAGGAAGGGCCCGGCGTTGAAGTAGCCCAGGACCTGCTCGACGTCCTCGGCCAGGCCGAGGTCCGCGAGCACGCCGCTGGCGGCCATCGCGAAGATCAACAGCGCGCCGATGGTGCCCAGGCGCGGCATCGCGGCGAGCACGAAGTCGTACCACTGGCGTGCGCTCCCGGGCAGCTCGCGGCGGCCGACGATGGCGGCGATGAGGATGATCAGGATCGGAATCCACGTGATGAGCGAGATGTCGCCGAGCGCGTCCCCGAGGCGGTCCGGCGAGCCCAGGTAGTCCGAGAGCGGGCCGGTGGTGACCGCGATCGGGATGAGCGCGCCGAGGTAGATGAGGGTGGCGGGCCATCCGGTACGCCACACCCGTGCGAACGGGAGCCGGGCCTCGTCCTCGGCCACCCGCACGCCGTCCACCCGGACGAACACGAAGGCCATCACGAGCCGGTGCAGGACCTGGTACAGGCCGGTGACCAGCAGCGCGAGGTAGATGTCTCCGGTCGAGACGGCCGCACCCGCGAAGCCGAGCATGATCACCATGGACGAGCTGGGCGGCAGGGCGGCTCCCATACCCCCGTTGCCCGCGAGGATCGTGGCCGCGCGCGCCCGGGTGAAGCCGTTGCGCACCATCCAGGGTCCGGTGACCGAACCGGTGGAGGCGACGTTGCCCGAGTTGGACCCCGAGAGCGCCCCCATCACGCCGGAGGCGACGACGTCGACGTAGGCGGGGCCGCCGCGCAGGCGTCCCAGGGCCGCGTTGAGGATGTCGAGGATCTTGTTGATGAGGCCGGTGCGCTCGATCATGTACGCCATGAACACGAAGGCCAGCGCGGCGTAGATGACCTCGTTGGAGGTGGTGTTCACGAGGCCGGAGACCATCGCTCCGAAGAAGTCCCCGCCCGCGAACAGACAGGTGACGACGAAGCCGAGGAACATGGCCTCGCCCATGTTCCTCTTGAAGACGGCGCTCCAGACGATGATGACCGCGATGAAGGCGGCCAGGGCCAAGAGGGCTGAGGGCATGGGAGGCTCCCGGGCTCGGTGATCGGGGAACGGCGTCGCGGAGGACGCCGGGCGGTGGCGGACCGTTCGGAGGAGTGCGAACGGTCGGCGGGGTGGGGAGGCGGTCCTCTCCCACAGGTCGCGTGTTTTCATCTGGTCGAAACAAAGTTTCAACTAGTGAAGTGTAAGTGCGCTGTGTGAAGTGTGTCCCAGGTTACGTCGAACGTCAACCGTGCACCGAGAATCTTCTGACCTGCAACGCGACCGTCACGGGGCGCGCACGGACGCGGGCACGCCCAAGGCACACGCGGCCAACGCCCCGCTACGGTCCGCCGCTCTCCCGGATCGCCCGGCACACAGGGCATCCGGCACCCGGAGGGGGCGGGCGGCCGGACTCCCGCCCCCGGGAAGGGAAGGGGCCTCAGTCCGACCCGCGCTCGGCGATGCTCTCGGCCAGGGCCAACGTGCGCAGGGCCGCGGCCACGACCGGCGCGTCGACGAAGCGGCCGTCGGCCAGAGCGATCGCGCCGCCCCCGCGCACCGACTCCGCGGACGCGCCCTCGGCCGCCTCGGCGATCTGGCGGGCACGGGACACCTCCTCCTCGGAGGGGGTGAAGGCCCTGCGGATCACCGGGACCTGGCGGGGGTGGATCGCCGAACGGCCGAAGAGCCCGCTGTCACGCCCGCGCAGGCAGGAGCGGTACAGGCCCTCGGTGTCACGGACGTCGATGTAGGCGGCCATCCCCGGCGCCGCCAGCCCGGCGGCGGCCGAGGCGACGACGATGCGGGTCCGCAGCCACGCGAAGGCCTCGTCGCCCCGCAGACCCAGTTCGGCGGTCAGGTCCGCCTCCCCCAGGGCCAACGAGCGCACGGCCGGGTGAGCCGCGATCTCCGAGGCGTTCTCCACGCCCCGCGCCGACTCCAACAGACAGTCCACGGGCACGCCCTCGCCGACGGCGTCCACGACGAGGTCGACGTCCCGCACGGACTCGATCTTGGGCACCCGCACCCCGTCCGCGCCCCCGGCCGCCACGGCGGCGGCGTCGAGCGCGGCCCACTCGCTGTGCGGGGCGTTGATCCGCACGTGCACCCGCACCCCGTCGTCGGCCGACCCCGCGCGGCGGGCGTCGAGGAAGTCCCGCACGTTGCGTCGGGCCGCTTCCTTGGCCGGGGGCAGGACCGCGTCCTCCAGGTCGAGGATGACGGCGTCGGCCCCTGAGGCGACCGCCTTGGCGAAGCGCTCGGGACGGTCACCGGGTACGTAGAGCCACGTGACCAGTGGCGCCTGGGTGCCGCTCATCAGATGACCCCCGCTTCGCGCAGCCCGGTCCGGGCCTGCTCGGAGTAACCGAGCTCCGCCAGGACCTCGTCGGTGTGACGGCCCTTGGGCGGACCCACCCAACGGATCTCACCGGGGCTCTCGGACATCCGGAAGGGCACGTTCTGGATCGCCACGCTCCCCAGTTCGTCGTCGGGGACGTGCACGATCGTCTCCAGGGCCCGGTACTGCGGGTCGTCGGCGATGTCGGACGCGTCGTAGATGGGCGCGATGGCCGCCTGCGCCCGGTCGAACTCCGCGATCACCTCGTCCGCGTCGCGCGCGGCGATCCAGGAACCCACGGCCTCGTCGAGTTCGTCGGCGTGCTCGTAACGGGTTCGGCCGGACGCGAACCAGGGCTCGTCCACGAGGTCCTCACGCCCCACCAGGCGCATCACGCGTTCGGCGATGGACTGGGCACTGGTCGAGATCGCCAGCCAGCGGCCGTCCCGGGTCCGGTAGGTGTTGCGGGGGGCGTTGCTGGTGGACCGGTTACCCGTCCGCTCCGGGATCGCGCCGGTCGCGTGGTAGGCGGTGAGCTGGGGGCCCAGGACCGTGAGGATCGGCTCGATGATGGCCAGGTCGATCACCTGGCCCCGGCCGGTCTCCTCCCGGTGGTGCACGGCGACCATGACGGCGTAGGCCACCGCCAGCGCGGCGATCCCGTCGGCCAGTGCCAGGGGCGGGAGCGTGGGCGGACCGTCGGGCTGCCCGGTCATGGCGGCGAAGCCGCTCATGGCCTCGGCGAGGGTCCCGAAGCCGGGGCGATGGGCCATCGGCCCCTTCTGCCCGAACCCGGTGACGCGGGCGATGATGAGCCGGGGGTTGCGTTCGAGGAGCGTCTCGGGGGCGAGGTTCCAGCGTTCGAGGGTGCCGGGGCGGAAGTTCTCGATGAGGACGTCGGCCTCGTCCAGCAGTCGGAGCGCCACTTCCTGGCCCTCGGGCCGGGACAGGTCGAGCGTGGTCGTGCGCTTGTTGCGGGCCAGCATCTTCCACCAGAGCCCGACCCCGTCCTTGGTGGGCCCGTGCCCCCGGGCCGGGTCGCCGCGACGGGGGTGCTCGACCTTGACGACGTCGGCGCCGAAGTCGCCGAGGTAGGTGGCGGCCATCGGACCGGCGAAGAGCGTGGCCGCGTCGACGACCTTCAGGTTGCTCAGTGATCTCATAGAAAACAACTTATAAGATATATAACCAGGCGCAAGGGGGTCCCCAGTCATCCGGCGCCACCGCCGCGCTCTCGCCACGGCCCCCACCACCGCCGAACGCCGACGGGGTACCGGGTCCCGAACCCCTAAGCTGGGTTCCATGAACATCGTGTCGACGGGGAGGTCCGCTCTTGTCCGCCTCTGGTAGCGGGGAGACAGCGGGGCTCCCGCGTACTGGACGTCCGCCCACAAGCAAGGCCGAGTACGTACACGAGACGCTCCGGCACGAGATCGTCAACGGGGTCCATCCCCCCGGCTCCTCGGTCAACCAGGACGAGGTGGCCACCCGCCTCGGGGTCTCCATCACGCCCGTCCGCGAGGCGCTGCGCCGCCTGGAGAGCGACGGCCTGGTCACCTACCGCGCCCACCACGGCGCCACCGTCTCCGCCCTCGGGGTGGAGGCGGCCGAGGAGCTCCGGCTCCTGCGCGCCTCGGTGGAGGGGTTGAGCGCCCGGCTCGCCGCCCAGCGGATCACCGAGGGGCAGCTCGCCGAGCTCACGGCCGTCCACGACCGCATGGTCGCCGCCGCCCGGGACTCCGCCGACTCCCAGGAGCTGGCCCGGGACAGCCACCTGTTCCACCAGATGGTCGCCGACATCGGCGGCCCCGCCCTGCTGGGCGGACACGTCCGCTCGCTCCGGCGCAACAACCCCATCCTGGAGACCGTCTCGCGTTGGAAGGACCCAGCCAGGGTCCGCTTGTATCTGGACGCACACGGAGAGATGCTCAGGGCCTTCGCGCAGGGCGACGCCGAGGAGGCCGAACGCCTCATGGCCGAGCACATCCTGGCCTCCCCCGGCGAGGACGCGGCCCGCTAGCACGGGCGTGCCGGACCCTCACCCGGCACATCCGCCACACGACCAGGCCACCAGGAAGCCCGGGAATCACGGGACCGACCCCGCACGGGACCCAGGAGCCTCAGGAACCCCAGAAACCCAGGGGCCCGAGGCGCCCCGTCACCCCTGACGTCCAGCGCCGGCACCTCGACCACCTACGGCATCCACGTCACCAGCGGCTTCCCCGACATCCGCGCCCGAGCGGGCCAGTCCGCCGCGTGCCCACCGCGCGGAAGGCGCGGCACCCGGGTACGCGTCGAGGCGTCGCTCACGTGAGGTCGGCACCCGTGGGCGCACTCCACCCCGCCCGTGGGCGGTCCCGAACGGTGCCGCCCGCAGGCCCGCCCGCCCCCGACTTGTGAATTCCTGTGCCGATGACGCATCATGGCTTCGTGATCGCACATGTAAACGTTTCCACGCGGTGCGCCGAGGGGGTCCCTCGAGGCTCTCACCGGGCTGACCACACCCCGGAACCCGCGCGATACCGCGTCCCGGACCGCACCCCGGAACCCGCGTCCACGGGTGGCCCGGAGTGGTAGGCATCAAGGACGTCGCCGCCGCCTCCGGCCTGTCCGTGGCCACGGTCTCCCGCGCCCTCAACGGCCACGCCTCCGTCAGCGAGGCCGCCCGCACCAGGGTGCTCGCGGCCGTCGACGCCCTCGGCTACCGGCCCAACGCGGTGGCGCGCTCCCTGCGCACCGACCGCACCGGCACCATCGGCCTCGTCATCAGCGACGTCCTCAACCCCTACTTCACCGAGCTCGCCAGAGCCGTGGAGGAGGAGGCCCGCGCACTGGGCTTCAGCGTGATCATCGGCAACGCCGACGAGCGCGCCGACCTGGAGGACCACCACGTCCGCAACCTGCTCGAACGCCGGATCGACGGGCTCCTGGTCTCCCCCGCCGACGGCCACTCCCCCAGCACCCTCGACGCCGCCGCCGGGCCCACCCCCGTGGTCTTCGTGGACCGGTGGATCGCCGGGGCCGACGCCCCCGTGGTGCGCGCGGACGGCCGTGACGCCGTCCGCGACCTGGTCGACCACCTGCACGCCCTGGGCCGCCGACGGATCGCCGTGATCACCGGCCCCGCCGCCACGACCACCGGCCGCGAACGGCTCGACGCCTTCCGCTCGGCCCTGGCCCGCCACGGGCTCCCCCTCCCGGAGGAGTACGTGGGGCGCGGCGACTTCCAGGCCGAGAGCGGCCGCCTGGCCACCGAGCGCTTCCTCGACCTGCCCGAACCCCCCGACGTCGTCTTCGCCACCGACAACCTCATGGCGCTGGGCGCCCTCGACGCGATCTCCGCGCGGGGCCTGCGCGTGCCCGACGACATCGGGCTCGCCGCCTTCGACGACATCCCGTGGTTCTCCCACACCGACCCGCCGATCACCACGATCGCCCAGCCCACCGCCGAACTCGGGCGGGTGGCGGTGCGGGCCCTGGCCGCGCTCATCGAGGGCGAACCCGCGACGTCGACGGTCCTGCCCGCCCACCTGGTCGCCCGCCGCTCCTGCGGCGAGCCCGTCGCACCAACCCAGTCAGGAGGAGCCGCACGTGAGTAGCCCGCACGAACTGCTGCGCATCGAGGGCGTACGCAAGGCCTTCCCGGGGGTGGTGGCCCTCGACGACGTCGGCTTCGACCTGCGCCGGGGCGAGGTCCACGCCCTCCTCGGCGAGAACGGGGCGGGGAAGAGCACCCTCATCAAGGTGCTCTCCGGCGCGCACCGCCCCGACCGCGGGCGCGTCCTCGTGGACGGCGAGGAGGTCGTCATCCGCGACGCCCAGGACGCCGCCCGGCTGGGCATCGCCACCATCTACCAGGAGTTCAACCTGGTCCCCGACGTCACGGTCGCGGAGAACATCTTCCTGGGCCGCCAGCCTCGCCGGTTCGGTCTGATCGACCACCGGCGGATGGAGGCCGACGCCGCGCTCCTGCTGGACCGCGTGGGCGTGCGTGTCTCCCCGCGCGCCAAGGTGCGCGGGCTGGGCATCGCCCAGCTCCAGATGGTGGAGATCGCCAAGGCGCTCAGCCTGGACGCCCGGGTGCTCATCATGGACGAGCCCACGGCCGTGCTCACGACCGGCGAGATCGAGCGGCTGTTCGAGATCGCCGGGCGGCTGCGCGACGAGGGTGTGGGCATCGTCTTCATCACCCACCACCTGGACGAGATCGCCGCTCTGGCCGACCGGGTGACGGTCCTGCGCGACGGCCGCTCGGTGGCGCACGTGGGCGCCGACACCCCCGAGGACGAGCTGGTCCGCCTGATGGTGGGGCGCAGCATCGACGAACAGTACCCGCGTGAGCGCCCCGAACCCGGTGAGCCGCTGCTGCGGGTGCGCGGCCTGACCCGCCACGGCCGGTTCCGGGACGTGGACCTCGACGTACACGCGGGCGAGGTCGTCGGCCTCGCCGGGCTGGTGGGCGCGGGCCGCACCGAGGTGGCGCGTGCGGTGTTCGGCGCCGACCCCTACGACGCGGGCGAGGTCGAGGTGGTCGGCGTGCCCCTGCCCGGCGGCGACGTCAGCGCGGCCATGCGGGCCGGGCTGGGCCTGGTCCCCGAGGACCGCAAGGGCCAGGGCCTGGTCCTGGACGCCTCCGTGGAGGAGAACCTGGGCCTGGTCACCCTCGGCCCCACCAGCCGGGCCGGGTTCGTGGACCGTTCCGGGCAGCGGACCTCCGCCCGCCGAATCGCCGGCGAGCTGGGGGTGCGCATGTCCGGCATCGACCAGCACGTGCGCACCCTCTCCGGCGGCAACCAGCAGAAGGTCGTCATCGGCAAGTGGCTGCTGGCCGACTCCCGGGTGCTCATCCTCGACGAGCCCACGCGCGGTGTGGACGCGGGCGCCAAGGTCGAGATCTACCGCCTGGTCAACGAACTGACCGCCTCCGGTCACGCGGTGCTGATGATCTCCAGCGACCTGCCCGAGGTGCTGGGGATGAGTGACCGCGTGCTCGTCATGGCCCAGGGCCGCATCACCGGGGAACTGGCCGCCGAGGACGCCACGCAGGACGCCGTGATGTCCCTGGCGCTGGCCGCCGCCCCCCGAACCGACACGGAACAGAACGGAGTGGAGGGCCCCCATGGCCACTGACACTGAGAAGAGCGGCGGCGCCTGGCCCGCCGTGCGGCGTTTCCTGCTGGAGAACGGCGCGCTGACCGCCCTGGCCCTCCTGGTCGTGGTCATGTCACTGCTGTCCGGCGACTTCCTCACCGCGCAGAACCTGCTGAACGTGGGTGTGCAGGCGGCCGTGATCGCGGTCCTGGCCTTCGGTGTGACCTTCGTGATCATCGCGGGCGGGATCGACCTGTCCGTGGGTTCGGTCGCGGCGCTGTCGGCGACGGTGCTGGCGTTTCTGGCCACGGTCGAGGGGGTGCCGGTCTGGCTGGCGCTGCCGCTGGCCGCCGCCACCGGCGCGGCCTGCGGTCTGGTCAACGGCGCGCTGGTGGCCTACGGCAAGCTCCCGCCGTTCATCGCCACGCTGGCCATGCTGTCGGTGGGGCGCGGGCTGTCGCTGGTGATCTCCGAGGGCAGCCCGATCGCGCTGCCGGACTCCGTGGCCGCCCTGGGCGGCTCGATCGGCGGATGGCTTCCGGTTCCGGTACTGATCATGGTCGTGATGGGCCTGATCACCGCCGTCATCCTGCGCCGGACTTTCACCGGGCGCGCGATGTACGCGATCGGCGGCAATGAGGAGGCGGCGCGGCTGTCGGGTATCCGGGTCCAGCGTCAAAAGCTCGGCATCTACGCACTGTCCGGCCTGTTCGCGGCCGTCGCGGGTGTCATCCTGGCCTCACGGCTGGCCTCCGCGCAGCCGCAGGCCGCGCAGGGGTACGAGCTGGACGCCATCGCGGCGGTCGTGATCGGTGGGGCCAGCCTGGCCGGTGGTGTGGGTACCGCCTTCGGCACGCTGATCGGCGCGCTCATCCTCGCTGTGCTGCGCAACGGGCTCAACCTGCTGTCGGTGTCCGCGTTCTGGCAGCAGGTCGTGATCGGTGTGGTGATCGCCCTCGCCGTCCTGTTCGACACCCTGCGCCGCCGTTCCGGGGGTGCGGGCGGTGGTGGCACCGGGCCGGGAGCCGCCGTCAGCCGGGGTCGGCGCGGAGTCCAGCTCGTCATCGCGGCGGCCGCCACCGCCGTCGTGGTGGGGGCGCTGTCGTTCCTGCTGCCGAACTCCTCCTCCGACGGGCCGCGCGTGGGCATGTCGGTGTCCACGCTCAACAACCCGTTCTTCATCCAGATGAGGGACGGCGCCCAGGCCGAGGCCGACGAGGCCGGGGTGAACCTGGTGGTCACCGACGCCCAGGACGACGCCTCCCAGCAGGCCGACCAGGTCCAGAACTTCATCAGCACCGGTGTGGACGCGATGGTGATCAACCCGGTGGACTCCGACGCCGCCGGTCCCCCTGTGGTGGGTGCCAACAACGCCGAGATCCCGGTGGTCGCGGCCGACCGCGGGGTGACCGACGCCGAGGTGGCGACCCTGGTGGCCTCCGACAACGTCGAGGGCGGGCGTCTGGCGGCGCGGGCGATGGCCGAGGCGCTGGGTGAGGAGGGCCGGATCGTGATTCTCCAGGGAACCCCGGGGACGTCGGCCAGCCGTGAGCGCGGGGCCGGTTTCGAGGAGGGCATCGCGGAGTTCCCGGACATCGAGGTGGTGACCAAGCAGAACGCCGACTTCGACCGCTCCAAGGGTCTCGACGTGATGACCAACCTGTCGCAGGCCCACGGTCACCTCGACGGCGTCTTCGCGGAGAACGACGAGATGGCCCTGGGCGCGGCGGCCGCGCTGTCCTCCCGTGGTGAGGAGGCCGTGGTGATCGGCTTCGACGGCACCCCCGAGGGGTTGGAGGCGGTGGCCGACGGCGTGCTGCACGCGTCGATCGCCCAGCAGCCCGCCGAGCTGGGGCGGGTGGCGGTGCGCAACGCCATCGCCGCCGCGAACGGTGAGGCCCTGGAGGAGACCGTGATGGTGCCCGTGGAGGTCGTCACGGAGGAGAACGTCGAGGACTTCTCCTGACGAGGTGCGCATGACCGCGTGAAAGTGGGAGGGAGGGCCCGGGGTGGAGACGCCCCGGGCCCTCCGGCCTGCCGGGCGTCGGGATCAGCGGCAAGTGTTCGTACCGAGCACGACGCGGACCCACTCGGAACCAGAGGCCCAGAAGTCCCAGGACCGCACCCCGGGGCTCGGGGCTCGGGGCCCGGGGTGCGGGACCCCGATGAATCGCACCCCAGGTCCCAGCCGTCCCACCACGGGGACGCCTGATCAGACACCCGTGCGATGGGACCGCTGGTTCAGGGGCCTGGCTCCCTCTCGATGGCCAGGGCGATCCTCTGGCGAAGATCCTCGGTTCTGGGGCCGGTCAGGTCCGCGAGGGCTTCCAGCGCCTCGTGCCAGTGCTCGTGTGCGGCCTCTCGCTCACCGCTCTCGGACCGCACGGTGGCGAGGCGGTCCAGGCACACCGCCAGCTCCCAGTGGGCGTTGTGCCGCCGGTAGCCGCTCGCCGCCTGCCGATAGAACCCCGCCGCCTCTCCCGCTCGTCCGACCGCCTGATGGACCTGACCCGCGCCCTCGAAGGAGGCGGACTCGCGTACGTGATCACCGATCGAGCGGTACAGAACGGCCGCCTCATGGAAGCTCGCCAGGGCGTCGTCCGGACGGTTGAGCACCGCGTGCACCTGACCGAGTTCCAGGAGCGCGAACCCCTCCCGGGCCGGGTTCTCCAGTTCCCGGGCGGCGTCGAGAGCGTCCTGAACGTAGGACAGCGCGCGTTCGGTCGAGCCGAGTTCACGCCATGCCGCGCCCAAACAGGCCAGACCGGCGAACTCGCTCATCCTGTTCCCGGTCTCACGGTGGATCGTGACGGCTTCCTCGGCAAGGGCCACGGACTCATGGAGGTCTCCCGAGTCGAGTAGCGCGTCGGCGAGGTTGCCGAGTGCGATCCCCTCCCAGCGCCGTTCGCCCAGACGCCGGGCGATGTCGAGTGAGCGTTCGAAATCCTCGCGCGCTTCGTCGAGCCGGTGCTCGCGCAGATGCGCCAGTCCCAGCGCGTTGAACGACATGGCCTCCCCCAGCTCGTCGCCCAGGTCCCGGCGCAACCGCAGTGCGTTCCGGTGGTGGGCCATGCCCTCCCTCATGCGGTGGGACTGCACGTACGCCATCCCCAGACTCTCCAGAAGGTCCGCTTCCGCCGCGTGCTCCCGCTCGCTCCGGGCGGCACCCAGTCCGATGAGGGTCGTGGTGATCCAGGCACTCATGGGAGTTCGGTACACGTAGACGTGTCTCAACACGACCGGCAGGCGCCAGGCGAGGGCGTCCATCCCGGCAGCGGCGGCGGCCTCGGTCATGGCGACCAGGTTCCCGCCCTCGGCCTCGAACCACCGGACCGCGTCCGTGTTGTCGGTGAACTGGGGAACGCCCCCTGATGGGTTCTCGCCCGGATACGAGCGCGGGTCGAGGTGCCGCAGAGGCGAGTCCACCACCCTGGCGGCGGCGTCGGCGGTGCGGAGATACCAGGTCACCAGACGGCCCAGGGCCTCCCGCCGTCGCTCGGGCGACTCCTCACGGCGTGCCTGGTCCAGTGCGTAGGAGCGCAGGAGGTCGTGGAAGCGGTACCGGTCCGGACCGATCTGTTCCACCAGGTGCGCGCCCACTAGCATGTCCAGGACGCGCCGTGCGCGCCGGACCGGCAGGTTGCCGAGGGCGGCCGCGGAGCCCGCGTCGAAGTCATGACCGGGATGCAGCCCGAGCAGCCGGAACAGACGTGCGGTCTCCTCCGGCAGCGCCCGATACGACCAGGCGAAGACGGTGCGGACCGCGTCGGCCTCCTCCTCGTCGTCGGTGGCGAGCGTGTCCCAGAGAGCGGACTCGTCGCGCAGGTCCTGGATCAGCTCCGCCAACGGCATGTGGGGGCGTCCGGCCGCGCGCTCGGCGGCGATGCGCAGGGCCAGGGGCAGCTGCCCGCACAGACGCGCCAGCTCGGCGACCTCCTGCGGCTCGTCCTTCGGCCGGTGGCGCTCAGTGACGTGTTCGAGGAGTTCCACCGCCTCGGCCGGGGCCAGTGTCCGCACGGTCAGACGTCGGGCGCTGTCCCTGGCGACCAGCCCGGACAGCCGGTCCCTGCTGGTGACCAGCACGACGCACGCCGAGGAGCCCGGCAGCAGCGGGCGTACCTGCGCCGCCGTCGCCGCGTTGTCGAGGAGCACCAGCACGCGGCGTTCGGCCAGGAGGGAGCGGTAGAGGGCGGAGCGGCTGTCCACGTCCGCGGGTACGGCGTCGGCGGGCACACCGAAGGCGCGGACGAAGCGCTCCAGCGCCTGGTCGGGTTCGACCGGCGGGCCGGGACCGTATCCCCGCAGGTCCACGTAGAGCTGGCCGTCGGGAAAGCGCTCGCGCACCCGATGCGCCCAGTGCAGGGCGAGCGCGGTCTTGCCGACCCCGGCCGTGCCGGTGACGACGTGGATCGGTGCCTCCGGTCCGTTCCCGGAGTTCTCGGTGCTCAGGTGGCTGCTGAGCACCTCCAGTTCCCCCGCCCGGTTGACGAACCCGTACACGTCACCGGGGAGCTGTCTGGGCACGGGGTTCGGGGGTGCCGCCGGGCCCCGGCCGTGGAAGTGCACCCCGCCCCGGACGTCCCGTGCCTGCACCGCGCGTCCCGCGACCGGGCCCATCCGCGCGCTGTCCCTGTTCTGGGGCGGCTCGTCGTGCTCCTCACCGGACTGGTCGGGGCCGAGGTCAGTCACGGCGGAGCGCCGCCCCCTCGACCTCACGCGGGAAGTACCGTGTGAGGTCTTCACCCATCTCGTGCAGGGCGGCGACCTCGGCACGACACCGTGTGGTGAGCGCGTGGTCGGTGAACCGTACGCCGCCCTGGAGCACGCCCTGATGGTCGTACAGGATCTTGTAGGTCACCTCGTCTCCGAGGCCGACGATCTCGGGTACCTGGGCTTGATGTTCCCACTTCGCGAGTGGTTCCGGGGTGATGATCCGGATGTCCTCGCCGCACTGGGCCCGCAGGTGCAGGGAGTGCAGCTCCCACAGCAGGTACGTGGTGAAAGGTTTCTCCACGACCCGGACGCGACGCAGTGCGCAGCCCGCTCGGGCGAGTTCGTCGAATTCCGCTCGGAGCGAGGAACGCTTTTTCTCGATCAGTTCGAGTGACTCGGCACGGCGCCCCTCGCGGAACGCCAGCCAGCTGGCGCTTTCCGGCTGATCGAAATCCTGCTGCCGTTCGAGCTTCCAGATGTCGGTGTTCCTGAGTGATGACACACGCCCGTCGAAGTCATCGAGATAGGGCGTGAGCTCCAGCCGATCACCGGAAAGGGAGTCGATGGTGTCAAGCATCAGGGATGTCCGCTTTCGCTGAGATCAGGGTGCTGCGGGGGATGATGACCAGACGCTCGTCCTGCGCCACGGTGGCGCCTGCTGGCAGACGCTCCGCGTAGGCCTCGGTCAGATCGCGCCCGATCACGGCGATGTCGCCGTTGTCCAGCTCCCAGATGTCGGGGCAACCAGTGGCCTTGTCGGTGTTGCCCAGTTCGGCCGGGGACCGGCCCAGCCTCTGTGCCAGCTCGGCTGTCGGGTCCGCTTCCCAGGGACGTGTCATGGTGGCCTTCCCACGCGCTCCTGGAATCGGGGGGTGAGCGCGTGCGAGAAGAATACCATGAGGACCCTTCTGAGCCAGGGTTGTCTTTCGTTTCCAGTGACTATTAAGACCTGACCCGGGAAGAGCACGGCAATGCGGGCCTGAATGATGATGCTATGTCAGTGAAGTATGCGGAAGTGGCATTTGTTGCCCGTGTTATGCGTAGGTAAGCACCGGGCGTGAGTGGCCATTTGTCTGGATACTTTCGGCGGCGCCAAGATTCCCGCTCCGAGGAAATCGAGCGCAGGAGTCCTTGGTGGTCATCGGCGGCTCCACCAGCCCGGCGATCCGGGCCGTGAGCCTCCACCACCAGCGCGCCGAAGCGAGGAAGGCGTCCCCGTGGACACGATCGAGCATGAGGCCAAGGTCCTGGACATCGACCACGACGCCCCGCCCCGGCTCATCCTGGACAAGGGCGGCGCGGACCTCGGGGAGGTGCTCCAGCGTGGGTATGTGTACGACGCCGAACCCGGTGACGCCTCCCGGTCGGTGCGCGCGCGGGCGGCCGCTACGGCATCAATCTGTCGGCAGTCACCGGGTCGTGCCATGACGAGGAGTGAGCCCGGGCCGTGCTGGCTCGTTCTGTCGGGTCGGTCAGCACGGCTCGGGTCTCAGCCGAGGAGGAAGGTTACGGCGGGAACGGTCGCGTCACTAAGAGCGAGCGGAGCCGAGGAAGGCGGACCACTCGACGGCGGGGAAGGGGAAGTGACCCTTGGCCGGGTTCTTCGAATCCCGAACAGCAGCCCCACAGGGCAGGTCAGCCACCTCGACACAGTTCACTCGATCACTGCTGTAGCTGCTCTTGCGGAAGCCCGTAGGGACGTGCGCGACCTCGACACAGTTCTGGTCATGGCCGCTGTAGCTGCTCTTGTGGAAGACGGGGATGTGCGCGACCTCGACACAGTTCTGGCCATGGCCGCTGTAGCTGCTTTTGCGCCACATCATCTGACTCCTCTAGCTCTCGCACCCGATGGCCGTGACAGGGGTTCACGGCCAGACAGTGAGGTTCGTCGGTATCAGCGACGAGCGGAACCGAGGAAGGCGGACCACTCGACGGCCGGGAAGGGAAAGTGACCCTTGGCCGGGTTCTTCGAATCCCGAACAGCGGCACCACAGGGCAGGTCAGCGACCTCTACGCAGTTGGGTTCCTGCCCGCTGTAACTGCTCTTGCGGAAGCCCGTGGGGACGTGGGCAACCTCGACACACTCAGCACGATTGCCGCTATAGCTCGACTTGAAGAAGTTGAGTCCGTCATGACTGGACATGCTGTTCGTAAGACTCCAGGTTCTGCCGTAGAAAATGGATGCTCTCTGCTGGCCGGAGCGCCGCAGCGTTGAGGTGTGAGAAGTCTGATACGTAGCGTTGCACAGATTCACTCTCTTGGACGAAGAGGATATCCGTAGATGTTTCCGTGTAGACGATCGTGGGATCAAGCTCGCTTGGGAAGTCCAACATGACGAAGGAACCTGAGAGAGCCGCGTGCATCCCTGCACTGAAGGGGAGGATCTGCACGTCCACATTGTGGTGCATCGCCATGTCAAGCAGATGCTGCGACTGGTGACGCATTACATCCGGACTGCCAGCCTGACGCCGCAGAGCGGCCTCATCGATCACAGCCCAGAGATGAAGCGGCTTACTTCTGCTCAGAACATGCTGGCGTTGTATACGCGCGTCGACGTTGCGTTGGACCTCGCCAGAGGACAGAGTACCCGCGCCCCGAAAGACAGCTTCAGCGTAGTCAGGGGTCTGAAGCAGCCCTGGAATGACCTGGCACTGATACATCCGCATCATCGAGGCCTCGACCTCGAAGTCCGGCAGGGCATTGCCACCGAAGACGTCCTTGTACCGGGACCACCACCCCAACTCCTTGGACTCCTTCGCCAGGTCCAGGAGGGCACTGAGCTCTTCCAGCGAAGCTTTGTAGAGGTCAGCCAGGGCCTGGATGTCCCGTGGCTTGATACGCCGAGCTTCGGCGTTCTCGATGTTGCTGAGGGTGGAGAGCGGCACGCCCGAACTCTTTGCTGCCGCTGACAGCTTGAGATCACGGGATTCACGAAGTCGCCGCAGCTCACGCCCAAGCCTACGTCGCCGCACTGTGGGGCTGATGGGGGTCTGCATGCAGTCATCCTACGCCGAAACTCTCCGAATTTCGAGCTGTTCGGTTGACATCTCGAAATTCGGGGATCACTATGTTGTTGTAGCCAGTGATCGGGGTCTCACAGACAGTCCACAGGATCTCTGGCACTCAGGCTACGTCGTGCCCCTTTCCCTCCGCAGGGAAAACGTGAAGGTCATCGGCCTTGCGGGCACTCCCTCGACCCACATGCAGCTTCCCTCTGCGTCAGGAGTCCGTTCGTCATGCCCGTACTCGCCCCCGTACCCCCGATGGCCCAGGTGACCATCGCCCTCCACGAACTCGTGCCCCACTCCTACCGGCACTACTTCAACGGCCGCCCGGACCGCCCCTACTACCGGACCCGCCGCTACGACTTCGGCGCCTCCCCGCTCTTCCTCCCACTGGTGAGGGCCTTCCTGAACACCTGCGCCGCCGAACAGAACCCCGACTACCGCTACCTCTTCACCCTCATCGGCTCCGAACTCGCGGCAAACGCCCTCAAACACTCCCGCTCCGGCCTGCCCGGACGCTCCTACCGGCTCCTGTGCGAACGCCACCGCGACGGACTGCGCGTCATCTGCCGCGACGACGGAGTGGCCACCGACCGCAGGATCGACTACCGGGAACGCCACCACCTCACCACCGACCCCGGCGGCCTGGACCCCACCAGCGACTCCGGACGCGGACTGGCCATGATCGACGCCCTGGCCACCGACTGGGGCGACAACGGCCGACCCAGCCACCGCGAAGTCTGGGGCTTCCTCGCCTACGACCTCCACGGCAGCGCCTGGCCCCACCTGACCCACTAGACCCACGAACGCAGGCACGAAAAAGGGCCCAGGAAAGCGTTGCAGCGCTTCCCGGGCCCCCACACAACCCCGAATTCCACACTGCGACATGTAAGAAAGCAGGATCAGTGACGCATCCTATCCCCACACCCCGACAGTCCGACGCTCCGCTCCACCGCACCTCCATGACCGGACCGGCCTGCGCCTCCTGCGCACACCGCTCCTGCCGTGACCGCCGCGCCGAACGCCTGCCCCGCCTGGGCGGCCACCTGGCCGAGTACCGCACCGAGCACGACCTCGCCGCCACCCTCCAGGCCCGCAACCCCCACCTGATCATCTGGTACGGCGAGCGCACCGGCTCCTACTGGATCGCCTCCCCCACCGGCCTCACCGAAGTCCCCGACGCCCCCACCCTCACCCGGCTCCTGCCGCCCCTCGTCGAACTCTGGTAGCCGCGTCGGTCGAGCACGATGGTGGCCGCCCACCCCGGGCGGCCACCGTGCCTCATGCCTCGGCTCCGAACTGCTGCCTGACCCGCGAAGGCCCGGGGAACTCCTCCGGGACGGCGTCCATGTGGATCTCGTTGACGCGACGCCCCAGCCACTTGTTGGAGTTGCGCCGTACCCCTTGGCGGCGGAAGCCCGCGCGCTCGTAGGCGGTAGCCGCCCCCACATTGGGTTCCAAGACAGTCAGGTAGACACACTCCAACCCGGTGACGTGAAAGGCGTAGTCCAGCACCAGAAGGGTTGCTTCGGTCCCTACTCCTCTCCCCCGAGCCTCGGGAGCTCCAATGGCCACGGTGTACTCAGCGACATCCAGACCGAGGTCGAGTAGGAGCATCGCCGTTCCCACGGGGACCGGTTCAGGACCGTCCACTGCGTAGATGGTGAACTTGATCTGCCGTTCGGAGGAGGACTCGTAAGCACTGGTGTAGATATCCCGCGTGGTCGCGAGCTGCTGGGGAGTCTGGCGGTTGTACCCGACGATGGTGGGAATGCGCTGCTCCCAGCGCCAGTAGTCCTCCACCAGGTCGGATCGGATAGGTCCGATACCCGCCCTATCACCACGCAGCCAGAGTTCAGAGTCGTTCATGGGCGTTCCTCTTCTGCTCTCAGGCATGGGCCGGAAGGGACAGCAGCGCTTGGAAACGCCGAGTGGAGAGGGGTTCATCACAAGATTCCCATCGCTCATACGTAGCCAAGCGTGAAACTCGACAGGATAGGCGGAGACTCCGTGGCACCAGATGGCAAGCTGTCCGAGCAGAGCCAGTACGAGCATCGTGGCCACTGACTCTTCCAGGCACGCGACCCTCATGGGCAGAATCAACCCGATCCATCGCACCGCGCCGTGAGCCCTCTCAGCACTGGGTCAGGGCGCGGAGGCGACCAGGTGGGACTCCTCGTCCAGCCAGACCCGTTGGTGATCGGCCGACACCGTGAGACCGAACCGGGAGTGCTCGGGGCGGCCCTGCGCCAGCCACCACCGGTAGGCGGCTTCCAGTTCGGTGAACAACTCACGCGGACCGTGCTGGCGGACCTCGTAACCCGGCCCCCGCTGGCCGGGGTCGATGTGCCAGGACGCCCATGAACCGGTGTCCGGATCGACCAGGTGGACCGTGAACTGTCGCCCGTCAGTCTCCGCGAACTCGACCCGGTTCAGCACGGTAGGCATGTGCAGCCCGATGGCGAAGCTCGCGCCGAAGTCGCTGATCGGCTCGTACGGGTGCAGGTCCGTACGGGTGGTCTCGGAGCCCTGCTCCTCGGGGTGAACGTAGGTCTCGACCACTCTCCTCGGCACGCGCTGGTCACGCACCCACATGAACGCCACATCGCCCCCGAACCGCCCCCGCGCGGTGCCGTCCGGGCCGACCCGGAGTTCGGCCAACACCCCGTTGTGGAACGCGTTCCCCCAGGGGGTGAGGATGCGCCCGTCCGGACACGACTGCGCGACCCAGTGGTAGGGCACCCGCTGGACGGCGGCGGTACTGATCACCCGGTCGAAGGGGGCGCGCGCGGGCCAACCCTGCATCCCGTCGCCGGTGACCACCAGGGGCGTGAACCCGGCTGACATCAGCCGAACCCGGGCGGTCTCGGCCAGCTCGGCGTCCACTTCGACGCTGGTCACCTCGTCGTCTCCGAGCAGGTGCGAGAGGAGGGCCGCGTTGTACCCGGTGCCGGTTCCGACCTCCAGCACGCGCATGCCGGGGAAAACGTCCAGGCGGCGGAGCATGTCCGCGACAATCGACGGTTGCGAGGCGGAGCTGGTGGGGTACCCGGAGCCGCCCTCGGCTCCGTCGTCCCTCTGGGTGACGATCGGGACGTCGGCGTAGGCCAGTTCGAGCCACCGAGCCTCGTGTCGGCCGCGGTCCACGTTCACCCCGTCCGGGTCGGTGATCCGGTCCGGGAGGAAACGGTGCCGCTCGACCCCCTCGAACGCGGGGCGCAGGTGCGGGGGCAGGTCGCCCACCCGCACGAGGCGGGCAACCAGCTTTTCATGTGGGGGAAGCACTACTTGTCGTCCCTCTCGTGCTTACCGCCGCCGGAGCCCCCGTCGTTGGGGGTGGGCGGCGGGATCGGCCGATCGGGCTTGTGCCCGTCCGAGGTGGAGTTGTCGTCGTGCTTGCCGTACACGGCAATACCGGGAACCCGCATGGGCTGCTCCTTGAGGGGAGTCCACGATGGCGCTTCTGCCAACTATTCCATTTGTAGTGGAATTATCTGCGTGCGGCAAGGGGGTGACTCAGGGAAGTATTCCTTCCATGATGGAATCACCTCGACCCCCTGGAGGACCCATGAAGTTGACCCATCGCCGGTGAGTGCCCCGACGAGATCACGTGTCCGACCGTGTACGAGACGGACCGTGGCACCATCGTCGTGCAGGGCTACGTCATCGATCCCGACGACCTGAAGCAGATTTCGCTCCCTGATGGAGAGTCAGCCGTGGAGATCCCCCTCTCACTGCTCCAGAAGGTTGCTCATGCTCACACTCGATGAACTGGTCCGCTTCTTCGACGAGAGGATAACCGCCTCGGCCTTCCGGCTGGAGACACTGCCGGAGTACTCCGTGGGCTCCGACGGAAACGACTTCGACCGGCACAAGGCAGGTGCGCCCGATCCGGACTGGGAGAGGAAGAACCCCTGGTTGGAGAAACTACGGGCGGAGAAGAAGGCAGGGTTCAGGAGATACCGGGTGCGGGTGCTCAGAACCCCACTCAACGACTACCTGCGATTCGCTTGCGAGTGGGGCTACGCGCTCAACTCCAAGGCTGGCGAGGAGATCAACGTCCTGGATCTGACCGAGCGCGAACTGCCTGCCGAAGTCGTTGACCACGACTTCTGGCTGCTGGACGACAGGTACCCCATCCGCATGCACTACAGCGAGAGCGGCGAGTTCGTGGGAGGAGAGCTCATGGATAACCTGGGGCATTACATGAAAGCCAGGGACGCGGCTCTCGCCGCCGCTGAACCGTTCGAGCAGTGGTGGGCACGCCATCCCGAGGAATGGAGAGCAAACCGGACTGTATGACAGGTCCCCAGAGAGCTTCGACCGACCGTGGGCCACAAGCCCGCGATCGGCTCGCCCGTGCCCTGAGGGAGGCTCGCGCACGCGCTGGTCTCAGCGGTGTTCGAGCTGGTCAGTCCGCTGGCATGTCGCAGTCCAAGATCTCCAAGATCGAACGTTCGCTCCTGTTGCCCTCCGTGAACGACGTGGCCGAGCTGTGCCGGGTCTACGAGATCCCTGAGCCCGAACGCGCTGAGCTGCTGGCTCTAGCCGAATCCCTGCGTGAGGAGGCCTCGGCACGGGTGATCATGGCCCGTGGTGTTTCCGGGTTCCAGCGCAAGATGACCAAGCTGGCAGCATCGACTTCAGTGGCCCGTACCTTCCACCCCGTGGTGGTCCCTGGAGTCCTCCAGACCCGCGAATACACGAGGTGCATCTTTGAAGACCCACGGAAAAAGGTCTCCCCGGAGGAAGCGGAAGCCTCCATCGAGGCTCGTCAGGAGCGCCGTCAGGGGTTGTTCCATGGGACTACGCAGCACCGCTTGATCGTGCCGGAAGGTGCGCTCCGGTGGCAGGCGGGCTCTCCTGAGCTGATGGCCGAGCAGGTCGAGGACATCGCCCGCGTCACCGCCGAGGCGCCCAACGCGGTGGTGGGTGTCATCCCCTGGACACGGCCCGCGCACGTCTTTCCGGGGCACGGCTTCAACATCTACGACGAGGACGCCGTGATGGTCGGGACCGAGACCGCGACGGCGACCCTCACCGGAGCCGCCGACATCGCGACCTACGTCGAACTCTTCGGTGAGCTGGAGAAGCTGGCCTGTTTCGGGGACGAGGCCATCGACCACCTGGAACGCATCGCGGAGGAGTACCGCCAGCTCGCCCGCAAGTGAGGTCCCTGGATCATGTGGCGGTTCGTTCGCCACCCCTGGACTAGGGATCGTACTCGCGGTGAGGAATCGCGTAGTGCCAGGCGATGTCACGCCACTGGCGGTGCTGGGCGACAGTCGCCGGATCGTCGATGACCTCGTACGCGTGAGGGACGTCGTCCTCGTCGAAGTGCAGGACGCAGACCCATCGGCTGTCGAAGAGCCAGAAGTCACGCCGGGGCAGTTGTTCGACCGCCGGGTGATGCCGGGGAAGCCAGCGGATGTCCTCTCCGGCCTCCTCGTTGAACTGGGTCGCGGCATGCTCCCAACGGATGTAGTCACTCAGTGGTTCGCTGACCACACGGACCCGTTGCCAGGACTTCCCCGCCTCGCGGGCCGCACGGACTTTGCGGTGCCAGCTGGAGGCTCTGGCGTGCTTCTCTTCAAGCGAGGTGTCACCGGTGCGCAACCAGTACTCGAACTCGCCCTGTTCGCTGGAGACGTTGTACCGGTCCCGGGTCTCCAGCTTCCAGGTGGTGTGTTCGAAGTCGAGGAACTGCTGCGCGAATTCCTCTCTGGTCAGGTTCACATCAACCCTTTCGACGATTCGGAGACTCAGGGCACGAGCGCTCGACGACCATGGGAACGTGTCGCAGACATATCCATCAAGGGTTGGCGTCCCTGATCCGTTTGGCGACGTCGGCAAGCCAGGAGTCGTCGGCGCGGTGGTGGTCGTGGGACGACAGATACCCCTGGTACCTGTCGAAGTAGCCGTCGATGGGGGAGGCCACCTCACGCCAGTCCTCCCCCGCGTTGCCCACGGTCCCGTGCATCGGGAAGAGCTTCGCGTGCGCGTGGTCGACTCCGTAGCCCTCGTACATGATCCCGGTGCGCGCCACGTCGGGGAAGGCCGCGTCCAGGCGCCGGGCCACCTCACGGGCCGCTATGTGCAGGGCCGTGTACTCCTGCGGCTCCAGGTCCACCACGTAGCTGGTGCGGTGGGCCTTGGGGATGACCACGGAGAACCCTTCGGTGTTGGGGAAGATCGACAGGAACGCCAGGTGGGTCTCGTCCTCCCAGATCCGGTGTGCGGGCGCCTCACCCGCCACGATCTTGCAGAAAACACACTCAGGGACAGATGGCGTCGAGTTCACCGTGCTCCTTGGGATTGAGGTGTGGCAGGCGGAGGCTCCAGGCCTACCCGCTAAGGACCCGCCGTGTACGTCCGGGCCCGGGGCGCCCGGACGCGCCGGAGCGTGCGGACGCGCCGGAGCGTGCGGACGCGCCGGAGCGTGCGACACGAGCGTAGACGCGACACGTACGGCGCAGGGGCGGATTGCTCGACATCGCTGGCGATTGCTCGCACCTGTGACCAAAAGGCCTGGCCGGTGTTCGCAACCCTGGAAAGACTGGACTTCTTCGGCGGCCGGAGTCGGGCGAATCCGGGGAGCATCCAAGAACTCCGATGAGCCCACGTCACACCGACACCCGCGTTCACGGCACACGGGTCCACCGTGTCGGGCCGGGCGAGAGCGCGTCACGTGAGCAGGTGAACGCGGGCACGACCGACGGGAGCAGCCGAACAGGGCGGGGCCTCGACGCGCCTTGACGCGCGTCGGTCTACGCCTGCCCCCGTCGCCTCAGGTGCCGAGTCAGCCGGTCGGGTGGGGGACGGCCGGGACGCGCAGAGGGCCGTTGATGAAGAAGGACGGAATCCGGTCCGGCTCCCGGCCGTCCTCGGTGAGGGCGAGGTCGGGCAGGGCCCCGAACAGCTCCTCCAACGCCACCCGGGCCTCCATACGGCCCAGGTGGGCGCCCACGCAGTAGTGCGCCCCGTGGCCGAACGCCAGGTGTTCCTTGGCCTCGCGGTCCGGGTCGAAGGCATCCGGGCGCTCCGGGTGCAGGTCCGGGTCCCGGCCCGGGCCGCCGAAGGCCACCAGGATCGGTTCTCCCTTGCGGATCAGGACTTCGCCGAGGTCGATGTCCTCCACCGCGTAGCGCAGCGGTACGTACTTGGCGGGCGGGTCGAGGCGCAACGACTCCTCCACCACCTCCTCGGCCGCCAGCGATCCCTCGGCCAGACGGTCCCGGTACTCGGGGTTCGTGAGCAGTGAGTGCACCGCGTTGGCGATGAGGTTGACCGTCGTCTCGTACCCCGCGCCGATCATGAGCAGGAGCGTGCCGATGAGGTCCCTGTGGGGCAGCGGCTCACCGTCGCCAGGACGGATCAGGTCACCGGTGAGGTCCTCGGCGGGGTGGGCGCGCTTGTGCTCGGCCAGCAGCTCCAGGCAGGCCAGCAGCTCCCCCTGCTGCGCCAGGACCTCCTCCGGCTCGGCGGTGGTGTCGACCACCGCGTCCATCGCCGTGCCGAGCCGCTCCCGCAGGTCCTCGGGGACTCCGAAGAGTTCGCAGATCACCCCCATGGTGAGCGGTCGGGCCAGGGCCGCGCGCAGGTCGACCTCCTGCCCCGGCTCGGCCGCGGCGATGTCGGCGACCAGCGCGCGGGCCCGTACGCGGACGGTGTCCTCCATCCGGCGGATACGCCCGGGTGTGAAGGCGGGGGTGACCTTGCGGCGCAACCGGCGGTGTTCCTCCCCGTACCGGTTGAGGAAGCTCTCCAGGAACACCAGGGTGGCCAGGGGCCAGTCGTGTCCGACCCGGTCGTGGTCGGGCCAGTGCGCCCGGAAGTCCCGGGAGACCCTCGGGTCGCTCAGCAGGTCGCGGATGAGGTCGTGGCGGGTGATCGCCCAGGCGACCAGGTTGCCTGGCAGCTCCACACGAACGGCGGGTTCGCGCTGGCGCAGTTCGGCGACCTCCTCGTGGAAGGCGGTGCCGTCGGGACGCAGTCGGTACGGACAGCCGGAGCCGGTGGGGGGTGTGATGGCGGCCTCCTGAGGGGAAGGGGCGACCGGCCACCGGGCGCGGCCGGTCTCACACCTTGGTTCTACGTCGCCGGGGTCGCCCTGACAATGGTCGCCGGTTCCCAGGCCCGCTCGACGACGCGCACCAGCCCCCGGTCGGTGATCTTCACGCTCGGGGACACCGCCAGGGTGAGGGTGGACAGGCTCATGAACGCGTTGCGGTTGTCCCAGCCCCAGGCCCCCAGCTCCGTGCGGAGCCGGCGGGAGGCCTCGGCCACCTCGTCGGCGGGCCGTTCGGACATGACGCCGCCGATGGGCAGGGGCAGCCCGGCGCCGGTTCCGTCCTCGCGGACCAGCCGCATGCCGCCTCCCCAGGCCACCACGTCGGCGGCGGCGGCGAGCAGCGCCTCCTCGGTGGTGGCGACGACGGTGAGGTTGTGGCTGTCGTGGGCGTAGGTGGTGGCGAAGGCCCCGGCGCCGAGGTCGTGGCCGACGACCGGCGCGAAGGTCACCCCTCCCCTGCCGGTGTGGCGCTCGAAGACCGCCACCACGGCGGTGCGCCCCGGCCAGTCCACCTCCCCGTCGCGGACCGGGAGCACCACCTCGTCGGGTTCGGTGTAGGTGTCCACGCCGTTGACCCGCATGGCGCGGAAGGCGTGGTCGCCGTCGGGCAGGTCCACCCGCCAGCGCGCGGTACCGGCCTCGGGCGCGCCGATCCGCACCGTGTCGCCGAACGGGTGCTCGGGGGCGGCACCGGGGCCCTCGACGGGGGCGCCGTCACGGCCGACCACGCCACCGCCCGCGATGGTCACGACGGGGGTGAGTTCGGTGAGGGAGCGCAGCAGCACCAGGTCGGCGCGCTTGCCGGGGGTGACGGTCCCCCGGTCGTCCAGGCCGAGCCTGCGGGCGGGCTGGAGCGTGAGCGCGCGGAGCACCGCGAGCGGCGGCAGACCGCGTTCCAGCGCCACCGAACCCACCCGGTCCAGGTGGCCGGTGGTCACGATGGCGTCCACGACGATGTCGTCGGTGACCAGGCAGAAGTCGGGCAGGTGGGGCAGGTCGAGGAGCGCTTGGACGACCTCGGGGGTCAGGCACTTCTCCTGGAGCATGAGGAGCATGCCCAGGCTGGCCTTCTCCACGGCGACCTCGGCGGTGTTCTTGCAGTGGTCGGAGTCGATCCCTGCCCACAGGTACTCGCCGAGTTCGGCCCCGGACAGGTTGGGGCAGTGCCCGTCCAGGCGCACGCCCCGGCGCCGGGCGGCGTCGATGATGGCGTGCATGCGCGGGTCGCCGTCGACCACCGCCCGGTAGTCCATGACCTCACCGAGGGTGGTGACGCCCTCCCACTCCAGCATCTGGGCGATGTCGGTGTCGTCGAGCCGCGCTCCCGCCGTCTCGAACCCGTCCAGCGCGGGCACGCAGGAGGGCACCGCCCAGCGCATGGACTGCGCGGTGTCCCGGCCCTGCTCGATCATCCAGGCCTGCCCGTCGCGACCGGCGACGTTGACGATCTCGTGGGCGTCCGCGAGCACGGTCGTGGTGCCGCGCGCGAGCGTGACACGGGCGAACTCGGCCGGCGCGAGCAGGGAGCTCTCGATGTGCATGTGGGCGTCCACGTAGCCGGGGGCGATCACGAGCCCGGTGGCGTCCAGGGTGCGCTCGGCCCGCACCGGGGCCCCCGGCGGCAGCACGGCGCGCACGCGGTCGCCGGTCACGGCGACGTCGGCCCGCCACACCTGGCCGGTGTGCACGGAGACGACCTCCCCGCCGTGGATGAGCAGGTCGGCGCTGAGCTGGGCGTGGGGCATCGGTGTCGGGTTCCCTTCGGGTGGGCGGGTGCGGGGCCTGGTTCAGGGGGCGGGGCCTGGTTCAGGGGGCGGGGTGCGCGTGGCGGGCGATGCCCTCGGTGAGGAGGGCGGAGAACGCGTCGGCGTCGACGGTACGGCCCACGCGTACGTGGCGCGTGCGGTCGGGGGTGCGCAGGTCCGCGACGAGGGCGCCCCGGGTGAGGTCGCCGGAGCACTCCACGGAGGCGCTGCCCTCCTCCCAGCCGATCAGGTCCGGGTGGCTGACGGCGGCCACGGCCAGGGCGTCATGCACGGGGACGGCCGGGGTACCGAACCGGTCCAGGTAGCGCTGGGCGTAGGCGCGCAGGAGCTCACCGGCGGTCCCGGCGGTGCCGGGCAGGGTGGCCAGGTACTCGGCCTCGGTGAGCGGGTACAGCGCGGCGCGGGTGACGTCCAGTCCGACGATCCGCACCGGCAGACCGGACTCCAGCACGTAGCGTGCGGCCTCGGGGTCGGCGTGGAAGTTGAACTCCGCCGCCGGGGTGACGTTGCCCTGGGCGAAGGCGGCCCCGCCCATGACGACGATCTCCCGGAACGCGGGCCCGGCCCCGGGGTGGCGGGCGAGCATGGCGGCGACGTTGGACAGCGGTCCGATCGCCACCAGGGTGAGTTCGCCCGGGGACTCCAGGGCTCGTTCGGCCAGCCAGTCCACGGCGTGGCCGGGGGTCAGGGGCCGGGGCGGGGAGCCCGGGACGAGTCCGCCGAGGCCCCCGGCGCCGTGCATGGGTTCGTCGCGCAGCCGTGTGGTGCGGGCGATCGGTCCCGCGAGCCCGGGGACCAGCGGGAGGTCGGCGGGCGCCCCGGCCAGGTCCAGCACGTGGGCGGCGTTGCGGTTCACGTCGGTGAGCGAGACGTTGCCCGCCACGGTGGTCACCCCGCGCACCTCCAGCAGGGGCGAGGCCAGGGCGAGCAGCAGGGCGACGGCGTCGTCGACGCCGGGGTCGCAGTCGATGAGGACGGGTGTGGGCACGGTTCCTCCGTCGGGGTTCACTTGGCGACCTCCTCGGTGAAGCGGTCCAGCCAGGCCGAGCGCTCGTCGGCGAGGAGCGCGAGGTCGCCCTGGTGGTAGCCGTTGGCGACGGGGTCGGTGGCGGCCTCGCGGGAGACCTCTTCCATGAGTGCCGTGGGCCGGGCACCGAGCGCGACGGGCTTGTCGTACAGCGCCTCGGCCATGCCCTCCTGGATCTCGGGGCGCAGCAGGAAGTCGGTGAAGGCGAGCGCCCCGGCCGGGTTGGGCGCGCCCGCCACCACCTGGACGGTGTTGGCCGTCATCACCCTTCCCTCGTCGGGCACGGCGAAGCCGACGGGCTGGTCGGCCTCCACCGAGCCCATGGCGAAGTTGTCGAGTCCGGGCGCCATGGCGATCTCGCCGCGTTCGAGCAGGCTGGTGAGCTCGGTGGAGCCGGTGTAGAACTGGAGCGCGTCGGGGCCGATCTCCGCCAGCGCCTCGAACCCGGCGTCGGGGTCGGAGGGGCCGGACCCGAAGTGCTCCCCTGCGGCGAGGACGAACATGGGGCCCGCCGACACGGAGATGTCGGGCAGCGCGTAGCCGCCCCCGGGCTGTTCCCAGAGGTCGTCCCAGGACTCGGGCGCCTCGTCCACCAGGTCGGTCCGGTACATCAGGCCGAGGAGCTGGAAGGTGTAGGCGGGACCGTAACCGTCGGGGTCCACGGCCCAGGGCTGGATGGCGTCGAGGTTGGGCACGTCGTCGGCGCTGACGGGGGCGAACAGCCCCATGTCCCGGCCGATGCGCGCGTAGTAGTCGGAGATCAGCACGACGTCGGTGTCGGGCTGCTCGGCGTTGATCCGCAGCTTGGTGAGCCGCCCGGCGTTGTTGCCGGTGTCCAGGACCACCCGGATGCCGGTCTCGGCCTCGAAGGGTTCGGCGACCACGCGGGTGAACTCCTCGGTGGCGAACGCGAAGGTGCTCACCACCAGGGTGTCGGGGTCGTCCTCGCGCACGGGCGCGCAGGACGCGGTGACGAAGGTCAGTGCCAGGGCGCCAGCGAGAACGGCGGTGACCCGGCCGGGCGCGGGGAGCCTCATCCGGTCGTCACCTCGTCGGCGGGCAGCTCCACCAGGTGGCGGTGGGGCAGGGCGATGCGGACGGGGTCGCCGGGGCGCAGGTCGTCGCCGGGGTGCAGGACCCGCAGGACCGATCCCGGCCCCTCGCCCCCGTTGATGGCCGTCTCGACCAGGCAGTTACTGCCCTGGAAGGTGACCGCGGCGACGGTGCCGTCGAGACCGGCCTCCCCGGCGTCCTCGCGGGCGTCGCCGGAGAGCAGCCGCACGTGTTCGGGCCGGACGGTGACCGGCCCGTGCCCGGGGATCTCCGGGAAGTTGTCGTAGCCGAGGAACTCGGCCACGAAGCGGTTGGCGGGACGGGGGAAGACGTCCCGGGGCGATCCCTGCTGCTCCAGGCGCCCGTTGTTGAGGATCACCATCGTGTCGGACAGCTCCAGCGCCTCGTCCTGGTCGTGGGTGACCAGGACGGCGGTCAACCCGGTCTCGCGCTGGACCCGTAGGAGTTCGCGCCGCATCTGCACCCGGAGCTGGGCGTCGAGGTTGGACAGCGGCTCGTCCAGGAGCAGGACCGAGGGGCGGATGGCCACGGCGCGGGCCAGGGCCACGCGCTGCTGCTGGCCGCCGGACAGCTCGGCGGGCTTGCGGTCGGCCAGGTGGGCGAGGCCGACCAGGTCGAGCGCCTCCTCCGCGCGCCGCTTCGTCTCGGCGGAGGCCACCTTGCGGGTGCGCAGGCCGTAGCCGACGTTGTCACGCAGGGTCATGTGCGGGAAGAGCGCGTACGACTGGAAGACCATGCCGATGTTGCGCTTCTCCGGCGGGGTGCGGGTGGCGTCCACGCCCTCCAGGAGGATGCGCCCGGAGGTGGGCTGGAGGAACCCGGCGATCATCCGCAGGGTGGTGGTCTTGCCGCAGCCGCTGGGCCCGAGCAGGGTGGTGAACTCCCCCGGGCGCACGGTCAGGTCCAGGTCGGCGACGGCGGTGGTGCCGCCCTTTCCGCCCCGCGCCCCGAAGAGGTGGCTGACGCGGTCGAGTTCGACGACGGGTGTCATCTGGGTGTCTCCTTCTTCCCGGAGGGCGGGCTTCCCGGTCATCGGCCGAAGACCTTCGTGAAACCGACCAGGCGTTCGGTGGTGAACGCGACCACGACGCTGAGCGCCAAGAGCAGCACGCTGACCGCCGCGACCACCGGGTCGAACGAGGACTGGACGTAGTTGAGCATCTCCACCGGCAGGGTGGCCACGCCCGGGCCGGTGAGCAGGAGGGACAGCGGAACGTTGTTGAGGGAGGTGATGAAGGCGAGGATGGTGGCTGAGAGGATGCCCGGCGCCATCACCGGCAGGGTGACCGTGAGGAAGGTGCGGACCGGGCCCGCTCCCAGCCCGCGTGCGGCCTCCTCCAGGCGCGCGTCGGCCAGCGCCAGTGACGCCCCGACCACCCGCACGGTGTACGGGAGCAGCAGGACGGTGTGGCCGATGATCAGCGCGCCGAGCGCGGTCACCCGCATACCGACCATGACCTGCTGGAACAGGGCCAGGCCCAGGACCAGCTCGGGGACCACGATCGGCGCGAAGAACAGGTTCTCCATGATCCGGCGCCCGCGCGGGTTGCCCCGGTGCAGCGCCAGGGTCGCGGGGACGCCCAGGGCCAGCGCGATCACGGTCGAGAACGCCGCGACGATCACGCTGGTGCCGAAGGAGTCGACGAAGGGGCCGTACTCCAGCGCGGCGGAGAACCAGCGCAGGGAGAGGCCCTCCGGCGGAAAGGCGAGGGTGCTTCCGGCGGTGAAGGCGACCCCGACCAGGATCACCACGGGGCCGAGCATCAGCACGAAGGCGGCCGCCGCGAGCAGGGAGAGGAACGGGCGTCTCAGGATCATGAGGTGGTGCTCCCGATCTTGCCGAGCCGACCGGACAGCGCGCCGACCACCAGCACCAGGGCGGTCATCACCAGGGCGATGGCGCTGGCGGAGGGCCAGTCGAGACTGACGTTGACCCGGCTGTAGAGCAGGGTGGACAGGAGCCGCTCGCGGGGTCCGCCGAGCAGCTGGGGTGTGGTGAAGGCGGTGACCGCGCCCGCGAAGACCAGCGTGCAGCCGACCAGGGCGCCGGGCAGGGCCAGGGGGAAGACCACGTCGCGGAACGCGCGGCCGGGTGAGGCGCCCAGGCCGCGGGCCGCCTCCTCCAGACGGTGGTCCTGCTGGGAGAGGCTGGAGTAGGCGGACAGGATCATCAGGGGCAGGAACAACTGGACGAGGCCGAGCACGATCGCGGTCTCGGTGTAGAGCAGCTGGACCCGGCCCAGGCCCAGGGCCTCGCTGACCCTGCTGATCAGACCGTTGCCGCCGAGCACCACGATCCAGCCGTAGGTGCGTACGACGGTGTTGAGCAGGAGCGGGAAGATCGCCAGGGCCAGGAGCCGTCCGGGCCAGGGGCCGGGGGCGCGCGAGATGAGGTAGGCCACCGGGAAGCCCATGAGCAGGCACAGGGCGGTGGTCAGGACCGCGACGCGGACGGTGCGGGCGATCACCGGAAGCAGGTAGGGGTCGGTGAGCAGGCTCCCGGTCTCGCGGGCGACGGTGGCGGGTTCGCCGTCCGGCGGCCAGGCCAGGGTGGCCACGACGGGGTAGCAGAAGGCGAAGAGCATCACGGCCAGCCCGGGGACGAGCAGGATCGTGACGGGGGGACGCGGAAGGAGACGGCGGCGCGAAGCGACTCGGGCGGCCTCTGCGGTGGGTGACGGGCGGGGCAATTCCACTCCCGGTCGCTGGCGGCGGGTGTTTCGGAGTTTGTTGCAGTGCCTCATCTGCGAAGACCTCTGCAAGCGCTTCTGCAAGCGCTTGCAACAACGTAACCTTTCCGTGGGCGTCGAGCCAACCCCCCGGCCACGAGTGTGACCGGGGGCACCGTGACCTGCGAGGAGTCGGAATGGCGAGCTTGGATGACGTGGCCAGGGAGGCGGGGGTGTCCGCCTCCACCGTGTCGCGGGCGCTGTCGCGGCCGTCCATGGTCGCCGAGTCCACCCTGGTGCGGGTCCGCGCCGCCGTCGAACGGCTCGGGTTCCGCGCCAACCCGGCCGCCCGGGCGCTGACCACCGGACGCAGCGGCTTCTTCGCCGTCCTCGTACCCGACCTGGACAACCCCTTCTACTCCACCACCGCCACCGCCGCGCAGGACCAGGCGGGCCGCAGCGGCAGACGGGTACTCATCGCGGTCACCGGCGGCGACCCCGACCGCGAGGCGGAGGCGCTGGGCGAGCTGGAGGGCCAGGTCGACGGGTTCGCCGTCCAGTCCCCGGTGAGCTCGGCCGCGGCGCTCAAGGAGGTGCACGCCCGCAAGCCGGTGGTGGCCATCAACCGCCGGGTGCCCGGGCTGACCTCGTTCACGGTCGACACCCCCGGAGGTCTGGGCCAGGTGTACGACCGCCTGGTGGAGCTGGGCCACCGCGACGTCGCCTACCTGGCCGGGCCGCCCAGTTCGTGGATGGACCGGCACCGCCGGGCGGAGCTGGTCGAGCACGCCGCGCGGTCGGGCCTGCGGGTGCGGGTCCACGGCCCGGTGCGTCCCGCGTTCGCGGAGGGGGCCGCCGCCGCGCGGGAGATCGCCGACTCCGGGTGCACGGCGGTGCTCGTCTACAACAGCCTGCTCCTGCTGGGCGTGATGTTCGAGTTCGGGCGTCTGGGCGTGCGGGTGCCCGAGGACATCAGCGTCGCCGCGGCCGACGACATCGCCCTGGTCGACCTGCCGGGGCCGCCGATCACGGCCGTGCGCACCCCCGCCGACGAACTCGGGCGCGCGGCGGTCCTGGCTCTGACCACGCTGGTGGACGGCGAGGGGGGCGACCGGCCGCGCGGGCGACGCCTGCCCACCACCGTCCGGATCACGGACTCGCTGGCGCCGCCGCGCACCGCGTGACCGTCCGGGGGTTTCCGACCTGACCCAAAAGGCGGGCCCACACCGGCGTTCCTCCTCGTGCATTTGGGGAGGAGTCCTGACATGGGCCCACCGGATCAGCGCCGTGTCCGCACGAGCACGCCGAACCCGCTTGCCCTTCGCAGGTCCGTGACGCACTCTGATGGACACCGCCGGACCGCTCCGGGAGGCCCCACCACGGCCCCTGAACAGCACGGACCCCCCTTCACCAGGGGTGGACTCACCCGGGACCCTGACTCCCGTCCGGCTCCGTCTCCCGCACTCCCTTCCCGAGGTATCCCATGAAGACGAGCAGGTTGCCCGCCTCCCCGGCGGCCCCGACGACGGCGTTCGCCCTCCTCGGCCCCCGAGACGGCTCCGTCACCTGCTGAGAAACGCCCCGGCTCCCGCCTCGCGCCAGGCCGGGAGCCGGGGTCGGGCGGCGGCGGTAGGGTTGCCCCTGCCGCGCACCCGTGTGGGGTGCGCGGGGGTCGGCGAACACGCCGGGGACTGTACGCGACCCTGTCGTCTCCCCCGCCCGAGAGGAAGTGTCGTGCCGAGGCCGCTGCTCGCCGACGAGATCGCCCGGACCCTCCTGGACCGCATCGTTGACGGTGACCTGCCCTCCGGGGGCCGGATGCCCTCCGAGAACGAGCTGGGCCAGGAGTTCGACGTCAGCCGCCTGACCGTGCGCGAGGCCATCCGCACGCTCCAGGCGCAGAACGTGGTCGAGGTGGTGCGGGGGCGCGGCACCCTGGTGCGCCCGGTGGAGGAGTGGACCGGGCTGGAGGCGGTACTGCGCGCCACGGTGCGCGGCGGTGACGACCTGACCGCCTCGCTCCAGCTCATCCAGGTGCGGCGGATGATCGAGACCGGGGCCGCCGCGCTGGCCGCCGAGCACCGGAGCGAGTCCCACCTGGCCGCGCTGGAGAAGGCCCTGGAGGGCATGCGCGAGGCGCACGCGCGCGGTGACCTGGCGGGGTTCGTGGAGCACGACATCCACTTCCACGACGTGATCCTGTCGGCGACCGGCAACGTGTTCGTGGCGGTGATGTTCGAGCCGCTGTCGAGGGTGATGCGGGAGAAGCGCACGCAGACCTCGTCGGTACCGGCCATCCAGACGCACGCGATCGACGAGCACTCCCGTGTGCTGGAGGCGATCCGTTCCGGCGATCCGGAGCGGGCGCGCCTGGCCATGGAGAGCCACATGACGCAGACCGCCCGTGATCTGCGCCAGCACGTCTTCGGCCTGCCCGACTAAGCCCCCGAGCCCTTCCGGCTCCCGCTTGCGGTCCCCTTCGGCCCGGGCGCGATGACACCGCGCTCGGGCCGATCCATGCTCCGACCTGGTAATCCCTGTGACGTGACTGTTGACGGCCACGCGATTTAACATAAGATGTCTGATGTCTTACAAGGGAGTTTTCATGGTCGATCCCCACGAAGTCCTCACCGTGGCCGGGGCACCGAGCCCCGTCTCCGCGTCCGCCGTGGCGCATGAGGCCAGCGCAGCCGGTTCGCTCGTCGTCGTCCTCGACGACGACCCGACCGGCACCCAGTCCGTGCACGGTCTGCCCGTGCTCACCCGCTGGTCCGTCGACGACCTGCGGTGGGCGTTCACGCAGGACACGCTCGCCGTCTACGTCCTCACCAACACCCGGAGCCTGGACCCGGACGAGGCCGCGGCCCGCAACGCCGAGGTGGTACGCAACGCCCGCGCCGCCGCCGGGGACCGTCCCCTGGTCTTCGCCAGCCGCGGGGACTCCACCCTGCGCGGACACTTCCCGCTCGAACCCCGGGTCATCGACGCCACCCTCCAGGAGTTGGGCGCCCCCGGCGTCGACGGCGTCGTCATCGTCCCCGCCTTCCCCGACGCCGGGCGCGTCACCATCGGCGGCGTCCACTACACGCGATCGGGCACGGAGCACACGCCGGTCGCGGAGACCGAGTTCGCCCGCGACGCCACCTTCGGCTACCGCAGCTCCGACCTGCGCGCCTGGGTGGAGGAGAAGACCGGCGGCGAGATCCCCGCCGACCGGGTCGCCCTCATCGACCTGCCCCTCCTGCGCGGCGGCGACACCGACGCCGTGACCGAGCGCCTGCTGGGACTGCGCGGCGCCGCGCCGGTCGTGGTCGACGCCGAGACCGAGGAGGACCTGCGGGTCCTCTCCCTGGCCCTCATCGCCGCCGAACGCCGGGGACGCTCGTTCGTCTACCGGGTCGGCCCGCCCTTCGTGCGCGCTCGCATCGGCATGGCGGCCCGCACGCCCCTGGGCACGGACGAGATCGGCACCGGCACCGACGCCCCCGGCGGACTCGTGGTGGTCGGCTCCCACGTCGCGCTCACCACCCACCAGCTCGCGGCGCTCGTCGACACCCACCCCCGGGCCCGCGTGATCGAACTCGACGTCGACGACGTCCTCGACCCCGCCGCCCGCGAGGCGGCGCTGGCCCGTACCGTCGACGCCGTCGTCGAGGGCCTGGCCGACCACGACGTCGTCCTGCACACCTCGCGCCTGCTTCGCCAGAGCGACGACCCGGCCGCCAGCCTGGCCATCGCCCGAGAGGTCTCCGCCGCCCTCGTACGCTGCGTGTCCGACACCCTCGCCCGCCGGGCTCCGCGCTTCGTCGTGGCCAAGGGCGGGATCACCTCCAGCGACGTGGCCTCGCTGGGACTGGGCATTCACCGCGCCCTCGTGCGCGGCCCGATGCTGCCCGGCCTGGTCTCCCTGTGGGAGCCCGTCGGCGGCCCGGCCGCCGGTATCCCCTACGTCGTCTTCGCGGGCAACGTCGGCGCCGACGACTCGCTGGCCGAGGTCGTCGACCGCCTCAGCACCCTGACCACCAGCTCCACCGCGGACGGCGCCCCCGTCACCGGTGCCCCGAACACAGGAGTCCACCCATGACCACCAGCCCCGTCACGAGCGTCGCCGTCATCGGCCTCGGCGCCATGGGCCTGCCGATGGCCACCCGCCTGGCCGGGACCATGACGGTCCACGGCTGCGACATCGCCGCCGCCCGCCGCGACCTGGCCGCCGAAGCCGGGGTGGTGACCTTCGAGCGCGCCGCCGACGCGGTCGCCGGAGTCGGCGCCGTGGTGCTGGTGGTACGCGACGGCGGCCAGCTGCGCGACGTGCTCTTCGGAGAACACGGCATCGTCGAGGCCCTCGAACCCGGCACCGTCCTGCTCCTGACCAGTACGGTCGGGGTGGAGACGGTCACCGCGACCGCCGAGGAGCTCGCCCCGCGCGGCCTCCTCCTGGTGGACGCCCCGCTCAGCGGCGGCCCCGTCCGTGCCGGGGAGGGCGACCTGCTGATCGTGGTCGGTGCCACCCCCGAGGCGCGGGAGGCCGCCGACCCGGTGCTGCGGCGGCTGGCCTCCACCCTGAGCGTGATCGGCGACCGCCCCGGCGACGGCCAGGCGTTCAAGACCGTCAACCAACTGCTGTGCGGGGTGCACATCGCGGCCGCCGCCGAGGCCCTGGCCCTGGCCCGGTCGCTCGGCCTGGACCCCGAGACCACCCTGGAGACCCTGGGCGCGGGCGCCGCCGGCTCGTTCATGCTGGGCAACCGGGGCCCGCGCATGCTCCAGGCCTACGAGGAGGAGGGCGCCGAGGTGCTCAGCCGACTCGACATCTTCGTGAAGGACATGGGCATCGTGACCTCCGCGAGCCGCTCCGTCGGGCTGGCGACCCCGCTGGCGGCCACCGCCGAGCAGCTGTACCTGCTGGGGCTGGGGCAGGGGCTGGGCTCCGCCGACGACTCCGCCGTGATCCGCGTCGTGGCACCCGAACCCACAGGCAAGGAGTAGGGTCGATGAGCGCCCTCACCCTTCTGGGCATCGCGGCGGGCGGTATCGCCCTCCTGCTGGTGCTGATCATCCGCTTCAAGGTCCACGCGTTCGTGGCCCTGCTCCTGGTGAGCATCCTCGTCGGCCTGGCCTCCGGCATGCCGCTGGTCACCGTCCCGGCCACCGCCGACGCTCCCGAACAGCTCGGCGTCATCGCCTCCATCACCGCCGGGGTGGGCGGCACCCTGGGATCGGTCGCCGTGCTGGTCGCCCTGGGCGCGATGCTCGGCCGCATGATCGAGGTGTCCGGTGGTGCCGAGAGCCTGGCCGGGCGCTTCACCGGCTGGCTCGGCCCCAGGCGGGTCGCCGCGGCGCTCACCGGCGCCGCGCTGGTGCTCGCCATCCCCGTCTTCTTCGACGTCGGCTTCATCATCCTGGTGCCGATCATCTACGGGTTCTCGCGGGCGGCCGGGGTCGACCCGGTCAAGTTCGGCCTGCCGGTCGCCGGAATCATGCTGGCGGTGCACGTGTCCGTGCCGCCCCACCCGGGCATCGTCGGAGGAGCCGCGCTGCTCGAGGGCGACGTCGGCTGGATTCTCATCCTGGGTCTGATCGTGTGCGCGCCGCTGGCCTTCGTCGCCCACTACGTGTCCAAGCGCCTCAACCGGCGCGACATCCCGATGCTGCCCGCCACCCGCGCGCAGTTCGAGGCCTTCGGGTCCGCGGACGGAGCCTCCGGCCCGACGGGCACCGGCGGCACCGGAACGCTGAGCCGGACCGAGACCCCGCCCAGCGTGTGGACGGTGCTCGGGCTCATCCTCACACCGCTGGCGTTCATCATGGTCGGCACGACCTCGGCGACGGTCCTGCCCGAGGACCACCCGCTGCTCCCCGTGCTGTCGTTCGTCGGCTCCCCGGTCTTCGCACTGCTCGTCGCCCTGGTCCTCGCCTACTTCCTGCTGGGGGTGCGGCGCGGGTGGTCCACCGCCCACATCGGCGAGGTCATGGAGGCCGCCCTGCCGCCGGTCGCCGTGGTCGTGCTGGTCACCGGGGCGGGCGGGGCGTTCGCCCGCGTGCTCACCGAGAGCGGCGTGGGCGAGGCGCTCGCCGACACCCTCGCCGGGACCGGACTGCCGATCCTGCTCCTCGGGTTCGTGCTCTCCCTGGCGCTGCGCGCCTCCCAGGGGTCGGCGACCGTCGCGATCCTCACTTCGTCGGGCCTGCTCGCCGACATGGTGCTGGGCGGGGACTACTCCCCGGCCCAGGTCGCGCTCGTCGCGCTGGCCATCGCCTTCGGTGCGCTCGGGCTCTCCCACGTCAACGACTCCGGGTTCTGGGTGGTGACCCGCTACCTGGGGTTGTCGGTGGCCGACGGGCTGCGCACGTGGACCGTGCTGACCACGGTGCTGGGCGTGTCGGGGTTCCTGATCGTCAGCCTGTTGTGGCTGGTCCTCAGCTGACCCTGGCGACACACCCCGGACGGGGCGGACCCGGTCCGCCCCGTCCTTCTACTGTGTTCCCATGCGCATCGATCTTTCCGGCACCACCGCACTGGTCACCGGTTCGACCCAGGGGATCGGGATGGCCGTCGCGGCCGTGCTCGCGGACGCGGGCGCCCGGGTCGCGGTGAACGGACGCCGCCCGGAGCGGGTGGCGGAGGCGATCGACACCCTGACCGGTCGGGCCCCGGACCGGGACCTGGTCCCCGCCCCCGGCGACGTCACCACCGAGCAGGGCGCGGACGCGGTGCTCTCCGCCGTTCCCGAGGTGGACGTCCTGGTCAACAGCCTGGGGGTGTTCGGAAGTGCCCCGGCGCCGGAGATCAGCGACGAGGAGTGGCGGCGCTACTTCGAGACCAACGTGCTCTCCGCCGTACGGCTGATCCGCGCCACCCTGCCGGGGATGACGGAGCGCGGCTGGGGACGTGTGCTCAGCATCGCCAGCGACTCGGCGCTCGCGATCCCCGCGGAGATGATCCACTACGGGGCCTCGAAGACCGCGCTGCTCGCCGTCACCCGGGGCTTCGCCAAGCAGGCGGCGGGTACCGGGGTGACCGTCAACTCGGTGATCGCCGGGCCCACCCACACCCGCGGGGTGGAGGACTTCGTGTACGAGCTGGTCGACCGTGACCTGCCCTGGGATGAGGCCCAGCGCGAGTTCATGGTCCGGCACCGTCCGATGTCGCTGCTCCAGCGGTTGATCGAGCCCGAGGAGATCGCCAACATGGTGGCCTACCTGAGCTCCCCGCTGGCCTCCGCCACGACCGGCGCCGCCGTCCGGGTGGACGGCGGCTACGTCGACTCGATCGTGCCCTGAGCGGGCCGGGTCCGCCCGCCCCCGCTCACTCCCCGGTGAAGACGGGGGCGGTGCGGTCGAGGGAGGCGGCGACCCCCGCCCGGTGGTCCTTGGTACCGAGCAGCAGGGTCTGTTCGATGATCTCCCGTTCCAGGGCGGAGGGCAGTTCGGCGAACAGGCCCGCGCGGACGGTGGCCTTCATGGAGCGCACCGCCAGCGGCGCGGACCCCGCGATGTCGCGGGCCAGCCGCAGTGCCTCCTCCCGGAGCCGCTCCTCGTCCACGAGGTGGTCGGCCAGACCGATCTCGTGGGCCTCGGTGCCGGTGACCCGGCGGGCGGTGTACAGCATGTCGGCGGCCCTCTGCCCACCCACGATCCGCGGCAGGGACGCGCTCAGTCCGAACCCCTGGTGGAGTCCGAGCAGACCGAAGTTGGCGTGGAAGCGCGAGGAGGGCGCGGCCACCCGGAAGTCGGCGGAGCAGGCCAGGCCGAGCCCACCGCCCACGGCCGCTCCCTGGACCGCGGCGACCACGGGGACCGGCAGCGAGTACAGGCGCAGCCCCTGTCCGTAGATGGCGCTGAGCGTACGGACCGGGTCGTCACCGACTCCACCGGAGGCGAAGTCCACCCCGGCGCAGAAGTTCCTGCCCTCGGAGCACAGCACCAGCGCCCGGCAGCCCTCCGCGGCCAGCCGCTCGGCGGTGTCCGCGAGCTCCGTGAGGACGTCGAGGTCGAAGTGGTTGTTCGGTGGGCGGTGGATCTCCAGGACACCGACGTGACCGTCGATGCGTACGGACAACTCCTCGCTCATGGAGTGCCTTCCAGGTAGTGCGGGCCCCGGACACGGGACGTTGCCGGGGCGACCGGCGACGAGGGTATCGGGCCGCCCCCGGTCGGCGCCCACCGGGCGCGCGTTGCTCACGACCGGAGGGCGTCGCGGTGGTTAGCGTGACGACATGAGCAACGAGATCGACCCGACCACGCCGCCCAGCGGCACCGGATGCCAGGAGTGCCTCGACCGGAACGGGTGGTGGGTGCACCTGCGCCGCTGCGCCGCCTGCGGGCACGTGGGCTGCTGTGACAGCTCACCCTCCCAGCACGGCAGCCGCCACTTCGAGGCCACCGGCCACCCGATCATGCAGAGCTTCGAGCCCGGCGAGGAGTGGTTCTACGACTTCCGCACCCAGGAGGTCGGTTCCGGGCCGGAGTTGGCGCCGCCGACCTCGCACCCGCTGGACCAGCCGGTGCCCGCACCCGCCGACCGGGTGCCGAAGGACTGGCAGAGGCTGGTCAACTAGTTCGGGCCGCCGCCGGTCCCCCGGGCCCGGCGGCGTTCGAGGATCACCAGCGTGGCGGCTCCCCAGCGCAGGTTCTCCCGCTCGTGCGACCGGCCGCGCTGGAGGGTCAGGTAGGGGCCGACCCGGTCGGCCTCGCGCAGGTAGCGCTCCTCGTCGCGCCCGTCGAGCATGCGGGCCGCGATGCGGTCGTAGCGTTCGAGCTTGGCGCGGCTGAGTTCCATACGCTCCTCGAGGGCGCCGATCACCGCGTCCACGTCGGTCTCGTCCACGGCCTGGAGCCGGACCAGCAGGTCGTCGCGGATCGCGGTGGGCCGGACGGGCCGTCGGTTGAGGGAGCGCAACGCCTCGCGTCCCGCGTCGGTGACGGTGAACAGGCGCTTGTCCGGGCGACGCTCCTGCCGCACGACCCGCGCGCTGAGCAGGCCCTCGCCCTCCAGGCGGTCGAGTTCCCGGTAGAGCTGCTGCGGGGTCGCCGACCAGAAGTTCGCGACCCCGGCGTCGAACCGTTTGGCCAGGTCGTAGCCGGAGGCCTCGCCCTCCAGCAGCGCGGCCAGAACCGCCTCTCCCAGTGCCATTCCGACAAATTATCACCCCGACCCCCAAAACGGAGTGGAGGCGACCGCGCCCCGACCCCACCCGAGATGCGCTCCGGAGTATTCCCCCCTTCGCGGACATCCGAATCTCCCCCTACGGGCGCCCCAGAGACCTCACAAAAGCGGACCTATCGCCTTTTTCGCCGGGAAATCGCACCACTGCGGGGTGAGGGCTGGAACGCGCCGACACCCCTCCCTACTGTGAGGACACCTCCAACCCTCGCCACCGTTGGGAGCGTGACCCTTGACCAGCGCACACGACATCCCCGACCTGCTCTCCCCCGAGTTCGCCCGCGACCCCTACCCCGCCTACGCCCTGCTGCGCGCACACGACCCCCTGCACTGGCACGCCCCCACCTCCAGCTACGTCCTCTCCCGGTACGAGGACGTGCGCCGGGTCTTCCAGGACCGCGAGGGCGCCTTCTCCACCGACAACTACGGCTGGCAACTCGAACCCGTGCACGGGCGGACCATCCTCCAGCTGGACGGCCGCGAGCACGCGACCCGCCGCGCCCTGGTCGCGCCCGCCTTCCGAGGCCGCGAGCTCCAGGAACGCTTCATGCCGGTGATCGAACACAACAGCGCGGCCCTCGTCGACGCCTTCCGGGACCGGGGACGGGTCGACCTGGTCTCGGAGTACGCGACCCGGTTCCCGATCAACGTCATCGTGGACATGCTCGGCCTGGACCAGGCGCACCACGACCGCTTCCACGACTGGTACACCGCCATCATCGCCTTCCTGGGCAACCTCTCCCAGGACCCGGAGGTCGCCGAGGCCGGGCTGCGCACAAGGGAGGAGTTCGCCGCCTACCTGCTCCCGATCATCGCCGCACGCCGGGAGCGGCCCGGAGACGACCTGCTGTCCCGGCTGTGCCAGGCCGAGGTCGACGGGACCCGGATGACCGACGAGGAGGTCAAGGCGTTCTGTAGCCTCCTGCTGGCAGCGGGCGGGGAGACCACGGACAAGGCCCTGGCCAGCCTCTTCGCCAACCTCGTCACCCACCCGGAACAGCTGGCCGCGGTCCGCGCCGACCGCTCCCTGATCCCCCGCGCCTTCGTGGAGTCGCTACGGCTCACCCCGCCCGTGCAGATGATCATGCGCCAGGCCAGCCGCGACGTGGAGGTCGGCGGCGCCACGGTGCCCGCCGGGTCCACCGTCACCTGCCTGATCGGCGCGGCCAACCGCGACCCCGACCGCTTCACGGACCCGGACCGCTACGACCTCCACCGGCCGGAGCTGTCCGGGACCACGTCCTTCTCCGCCGCCGCCGAACACCTCGCCTTCGCCCTCGGCCGTCACTTCTGCGTGGGGGCGCTGCTCGCCGAGGCCGAGGTACGGGTGGCGGTCAACGACCTGCTCGACGCCATGCCCGACCTGCGCCTGGCCCAGGACGCCGTCCTGGAGGAGCAGGGCCTGTTCACCCGGGGCCTGCGGGAACTGCCTCTGGAGTTCACCCCGGTGTCCGGGCCCGACGGCTCCCGCTGACAGGCCCGCCGAGGCTACCGCGCACCGCCGCGCCGACGACCGATGTTCGGGGTGTAGCGCGCGGGGAGTTCGTAGAGCCCGCGCATCCACACCGAGGGCCGCCACCGCAGCTGGTCCGGCGGCACCCCCATCCGCACGTCCGGCAGCCGGTCCAGGAGGGTCTCCACCGCGGTGCGGGCGATGACCTCGGCCACCTCGGGCGCGGGGAACGGGCAACCGTGCTCCCCGTGCCCGAACGACATCTGCGCCCTGTTGCTCCCGAAGATTCCCAGATCACCGGTGTTGAGCCGGGGGTCGGCGTTGGCCGCGGCCATGCCCAACACCAGCAGGTCACCCCGCCTGATCCGGCGTCCCCCCAGCTCACAGGCCTGCACGGCCCACCGGCCGATGAAGTTCTGCGTGGGGGTGTTCTTCCACAGCACCTCGTTGAGCGCCTCCCCCGAACTACCGCGCCCGCCCTGGAGGGTGAGGGAGAAGTGGTCGTCCAGCAGCATGAGCCGCAACGTGTTGCCGATCCAGTTGCCGGTGGGCGCCTGCGCCGCCGACATGATCACCAACAGGTCGATGACCACCTCTTCGTCGGTGAGCGCCGCCGGGTGCGCGAGCAACCGCGACGGGATGTCGTCGCGTGGATGCGCGCGCCGCTCACCCACGATCCGCCGCATGCGTTCCTGGACCCGGTGGTGGGCCGCACCGGCCTCTGCGGTGACGTCGAGGGACACCAGGATGTCGCGGACCAGGTCGGGGACCTCCGCCGACGGCAGGCCGTACAGCCGGGCGATCACCCCCGCCGGGATGTGGTGGGCGTACTGGCTGACGAGGTCGGCCTCGCCGTCGCCCGCGAAGTGGTCGATGAGGTCGTCGGAGACCTGCTCGCACAGGGTCCGCAGGTCGGCGCGGTCCGTGGCGTCCAGGGCGTCGCCGATCGCCCCGGCCCGCCGCTGGTGCTCGGCCCCCTCGGCGAACATCACCGAGGGGGTCCACATGACGTAGGGCAGCAGCGGCCAGGCGTCGTCGACGTGGTCCCACATGTTCCACCGGCGGCAGTCCCGGGCGAACCACTCCGGCCGGTCGGACACGTGGTGCAGCTCCCGGTAGCCCAGCACGAACCAGGCGGGGATGTCGCCGTCCAGCAGGATGGGGGCGACCGGCCCGTAGTGGCGGCGCATCTCCTCGTAGAGCGCCACCGGGTCGCAGGCGATGTCCGGCCCGTAGAAGCGCATGGCGTTCACGTGGTCGGGGGACAGGGGCGCGGGCCCCCGGGTCGGGGGGACGAGCGTCCCCGGGACTCCGAGGTTGTCGTTCACGATGACCTCTCCGGTGCGGGCGCGGGCGGACGGTACCGGGACAGATGGCGGACGAGGGTGACCAGGACGTCGCGGCTGGACTCGCGGCGGCGGGCGTCGCACTCCAGCAGGGGGACGTCGTTGGACAGGTCCAGGGCGTTGCGCACGTCGTGCAGGTTCGGTCCGGGCGCGAACCGGTTGACCGCGACGACGAACGGGGTGTGGTGGTGTTCGAGCCGGTCGATGGCGTACCAGGAGTCCTCGACCCGGGCCGTGTCGACGAGGACCACCGCGCCGAGGCTGCCCGTGAAGATCTGCTCCCAGAGGAACCAGAACCGCTTCTGGCCGGGGGCACCGAAGAGGTAGAGCACCCGGGTGGCGTCGATGGTGATCCGGCCGAAGTCGAAGGCGGCCGTGGTGGTGCGCTTGTCGCGCACCGCTCTGAGGTCGTCGACCCCGTCGCTGGCCTGGGTCATGACCTCCTCGGTGCTCAGCGGGCGCATCTCGCTGACCGAACCGACCAGGGTCGTCTTGCCCACACCGAACCCGCCGACGACGACGATCTTCAGCGCCTGGCTCGCGGTACTGGCCAACGGCGGGCGTGCCGGGGCGGGGGGCGCGTGCTCCGGCGGTGCGGTGGTCGTCCGTCCGTGGACGTCAGAGTCGTTGGAGGGCAAGGAGCACCTGCTTCAGGGTCTCGGGGTCGTGCCTGGGCCCTCCCCGCGAGGGGAGCGACCGTACGGGTACGGGGTGCCGCGCGGCCACGGCTCCGGTGTCCAACAGGTCGGTGAGGAGCACCTTCACGACGCTGACCGGCACCCTGAGTTCGGCCGACAGCTCCACCACCGCGGTGGGACGGGTGCACAGCCGCAGGATGCTGGCGTGTTCGGACTGCATGTCGGGCGCGGGACCGGACTCGGCGACGACGAGGGTGACCGCGTCCATCGCGGGGTCGTCGGCGTCCGCGCGCCCCGAGGTGACCGTGTAGAACCGGTCCGGTGCCTCGGCGCCGACCGGCGCGCTCTGGGCGGCGTTGCCGCGAGGGGATGCCGTGTTCATCGCGACGGGTCCACCTCGTGGGGCCTGCGCCGGGGACCGGCGGTGACGGTGCCGCTGATCTGGTCGACCACCTGGTTCATGTGGCGGGCGACCACCGCCACCTTGGCCTCGAATCCGGCGATGACGGCCAGGTGGGCACCCTCGCCGGCACCGATGATGAGCAGGAGTCCGCCGCCGTACTCCAGCATGGCCTGACCCGACCCGCTCCCGTCGCCGAACTCGGCGGAGGCGCTCAGGGACAGGCTCTGGACCCCGGCGGAGATGGCGGCGAGCTGGTCGGCGCGGTCCACGTCCAGCTCGCGCGTGTGGCACAGCTTGAGCCCGTCCCTGGACAGCACCAGGACGTGCCGGATGCCCGGTGTCCGGTGGCGTAGGTCCTCAAGCAGCCAGTCGAGACTGGCGTCCGTGGTCGTCATGGGATCGCGGGGCGGTCGTCCGGCCGTGGTGCCACCGGGCGCCCCTCCCTCCGTTCCTGTGCGTTCGGTGTGTGGTTCCGCGAGGTGGGGGCGGCGCTCACCGGTCATCGCCCCAGAGGGTGGCGGGGCCGTCCTGCGGGTCGTCGCCGTCGTCGTCGCGGAAGGCGGCCAGACGGTCGGGAAGCTCCCTGCGCGCCTGGACGTCGACGTCGCGGCGGGCGGAGGGGAAGAGCTGTTCGGGGTTCTCCCGGACCGCCTGGGCCAGGGTGAGGCCCCGGTAGCGCCGCGGCATGTCGAGCGCGGGTTCGGGGGCGCCGTCCCCGTCGGGGCCGGTGTCGGTCGAGGTGGCGCCCGGCACGGGGACGGACGCCGGTGAGGGCCCCTCGGCGGGCTCGGCCGTGACCGGGAGGTGCTCGGGGGTGGTCGCGGGGTGGGCCGCCAGCTCGCTGACGATGTCGCCGACGGGGTCGAACGCGCCGGTGCGGCGTCCGCCGTCGCGGCGCGCGAGCGGCGGTCGGTCAGGGGTCGGCTCCGACACGGCACGGTAGGCCGCGGGGCGGGGCTCCGGGGCGGCCGCGGGGACGGCATCGCGCGCGGGGGCGCCGACCGCTGGCCCGGACACGCCGTTCCTCGCGGCCGTCCCCGCCGACTCGATCCCGCGCACGATGCCGGTGTCCCGCGCGAGTTCGGCCTCCCTCGCCAGCTCCTCCTCCCGCTCCTTCTGGAGCCGGGGCGGCAGCGGCATCTCGTAGGCGGTGACCAGGTGCGGCGGGATCAGGACGACCACCCCGGTGCCGCCCCGGGCCGAGGGGCGAAAGCTCACCTGGAGGTCGTACTTGTCGGCGAGCGCGCCCACCACCGCCAGCCCCATGCGCAGGCCGGGAAGCGTGGCCAGGGTGCGGGGCTCCTCGATGTAGTTCTCCGCCGCCCGGCGCTCCCGCTGGCGCAGCCCCCTGCCGCTGTCCTCGACGGTGACGGTGACCCCGCTGTCCTCTTCCTGCGCGTAGACGTTCACGTCCGTACCGTTGGCGGAGAAGTTGGCGGCGTTGTCCATGAGTTCGGCGAGCACCTGGATGACGCCCTCCGCGGCGTGCCCGACCACCGCCGAACGGTGGGTGTAGTGCAGGCGCACCCGCCGGTAGGCGGTGATGCGGCCCTGGGCGCCGCGCAGGATGCTCTCCATGCCGATGGGCCGGTTCCAACGGCGCCCGGATCGCCCCCGGGCGAGGGTGACGAACGCGTCCGCGAGGCGTCCGGTGCGGGAGACGTTGTGGTCCACCGCCAGGAGGTCGTTGAAGACGTCGGTGCGGTCGCCGTAGCGGAACTCCAGATCGCGGAGCTGGGCGAGCAGGGTGGTGAGGTGGGCCTGGACGCGCCCGCCGATGTTGGCCGCCGAGATCAGGGCGGTGGCGCTGCGGCGTTCGGCGACCACCAGCTCCTCGATCACGCGTGTGCGCAGCCGGGCCACGGCCGGGTGGACCTCACGGAGTTCCCGGGCGAGCCGTTCCTCGGCGATGGTGCGGTCCTCGCGGACCCGGCCCACGATGAACGCCAGGGTGGCGTCGGACAGGTCGCGGACCTCGTCCTCGATCTCGGTGCGGGCCGTGCGGGCCTCGGTGGCGCGCAGCTCGGCGTCGGCCAGCTGGGTGGTGAGGGCGTGGGCGAGCCGGTCGACCGTGGGGTGGGTGGGGCGAGGGTGGTCGCGGAGCACGCGCTGTAGGGGTCTGCCCTCGCGGGCGGCGTGTGTCAGGGCGGGCAGGAGGGCGTCGACGACCCGCCCCGTCTCCTCCTCCAGAGTGCGTGCCCCCGCGCTCAGCCTGGCGCCGTGGGCCAGGGCGGCGCGCGCCACGGCCGCGTGGTGGACGGCGGTGGCCACCGCCGCGCACAGCAGCAGGGCTGCGGCGCCGACAACCAGCGCGACGGCCGACCGTGCCTGTTCGGGGCTCTCGATCACTGTCCAGGACCACGCCGGGGCGGCCAGGGCCGACGTGGCCAGGAACACGACGAGGGCCTGCTGGCCGGGGCGCGGGAGGGGGCGTTTCCGGTCGGACAGGTGTACGGCCATGAATGGGTTCCTCGCGGCTTCCCGTGCGGATGGCGGGTCAGTCGCCGTTTCACCCGCCCGTGTCACGTGTGCTGGATGGCACTCCGGGCGTCCCGAGGGGGGAACACTCCGGGGTGGATGGATTTCACGTTAGACCAACCCCGGGAAGCGCGGGGAGTTTTCCACAAGCAGGCCCACCTGCCAGCACAAAGACCCTCGAAAGGGTCACCCCATCACGCGTCTTCTGCGGATATTACTTATGTGCACAATATTGCCGCGTTAGAGAAATTCAGGACCTTGGCCCCTCCGTTCCGCTCGGAGAATCCGGCGGTGACTCCGGAACCGGACCGTGCCTCCACCGCAGGTGGTGCCACCGGGACGCCCCGGCCCCCAGCGCGACCGCGACCAGGCCAGTGTTGACCCACCACAGGGCGACGGGCAGGTGCAGCCACGCCACCGCCCACAGGGCGTAGGCGGCGACCAGGACCACGCCGCCGCACCGGCGGAGCACCGCCCAACGGCCGCGGAAGGCGCGCGGACCCTCGTCCGCGCGCGCGGACCGCACCGCCTCCCAGGCCTGGGAGGCGGAGATCAGCGTCAGCACCGTCCACACGGCGAGCGCCACCAGGGCGTCGTTCACGGCGTCTCCAACAGGAGTTCGAGCGCGGCGTCCTCGACGCCGACGGGACTGTCGGCCAGGACGACCACGGCCCGGCCGCCCTCGCGGTCCAGGGCGACCATCGCCGCGAAGCCGCCGGTCATGCCGTTGTGCCAGGTGACGTCGGTGCCGTCGTGGTCGGTGACGAACCACCCGAGGCCCACACCGTCTCCCTCGCCGTCGTCCCAGCGGGGGTCCAGGGCCAGCACGCCGGGCGCCTGCCCCGCCACCAGCGCGCGGGCGAGCAGCCCCATGTCACCGCCGGTGGAGTGCACTCCGCCTATGGGTGCCCAGGTGGCGTCGGCCGAGGGAGCGTACGGACGCCCGTTCCTGCCGTGGCCGACCGCCGCCGTGGAGGGGACGTCCTCGGGGTGGGCGGGGACGACCGTCCGGTCCATCGCGAGGGGTTCGAGGACGCGCTCGCGCAGCAGGGTCTCGTAGTCGGTCCCGGCGGCCTCGGCCAGGGACTGCCCGAGCAGGGCGGGGCCGAGGTTGGAGTAGGCGAACGCGCCCCGGTCCGTGAGGTCGGCCCTGGCGGCGCCCGCCACCAGGGAGTCGAGGTCCCCGGTGTAGGGGTCGCGGTTGCGCAGGGAGTCCAGGAACATGGTGAGCGCGGTCGACACCCCCGGCGGGTTCCTGGGCAGACCGGACCGGTGGGAGGCGAGCTCGGCGAGGGTGACCCGGGCGGCGGGAGCCTCACCCAGGTCCAGCAGCGTTCCCAGCCGGGTGTCCGCCTCCACTTCACCGCGTGCGATCGCCTCGGCCAGCAGCAGCCCGGTCAGCGCCTTGGTGACGGAGCCGACCTCGTACAGGGTCGTCCCGTCGGCACCGAAGTAGGCCTCCCTGACTCGGTCGCCGTCGACCTCGACGACGGCCGCGGTCCGCCGGGGCCCCGCCTGCAGCAGGGGGCGGGCGCGCTCGGCCAGTTCGGCGTCCCCCGACGCCCGGGCGGACAGCTCCATGGGCGCGGGCGCCACGGCGAGTCCGGCCGCCACGACGACGGCGGCCACGAGCGCCGCCGTGAACCGGCCCCGTACGCCGACGGGCGTGCGCCTCGGCCTCTCCTCAGCCACGGGCTGCGGTGAGGACGACCAGCAGGGGCACCAGCCGCTCCGGCGGGATGACGTAGCGGCCCCGTCTGAGCGTGACCAGCCATCCGGCCGCGACCAACAGGTTCACGTGGTGGTAGATCTGGCCGCTGGTGCCGAACTCGGCGCGCTCCTTCAGTTCGGCGACGGTGGACACGCCCGAGTGGACCGCGTGCAGGATGCTGAGCCGCACGGGGTGCCCGAGGGCGTCGAGGTTTCCGGCCAGGGTGGACCAGTCGAGGTGTTCGACGGCCTCGACGGCGCTTCCGTACTGCCACTGGACCGGTTCGGCCGCGCCCTCGACCGGGACGACGCCCGCGAAGACGACCTCCCCGCCGTCGAGGGCGCGCTCCTTGAGGGCCTCCAGCGCGAAGAAGCGTTCCGTGTAGGTGGTCTCGGCGGGATCGGCGTCGGCCCGGGAGGGTTGCGCCCGGGCCGACCGCTCCAGATCGCGGACGCGGGCCTCGATGGCGTCGAGGCGCTCCTCGACGCTGGAACGGGGGGTGGGTTCGGTGGGTTCTGGCACCCGGCCACGGTACACGATTATACGTTGTTACGTAGAACCAGATTTACCGTGCGGCCGTGTCGCACTTGCCCGTTTTTGCCTGATCCGAAGGAGGAGGTGCCGTCCCGCTGACGCCCCGTACCCGATGATGAGGGGGCGGAGACGGTATCCGCCCTGCTCGTAGTACCCGACAGGTCGCCCCCGTCAGTCTCCTGGGCGACCGGGAGAGGAGCACCCATGCGGACGCAGGCCAACGGTTGGCAGTACTTCGTCGCCACACTGCTCATCGTCACCGGAGCCATCAACGTCATCCAGGGGCTCGCGGCGATGTTCACCCCGGGATTCTTCGTCGCCACCGAGACCCAGATGCTCCTCCTGGAGTACGGGGCGTGGGGCGTCCTCCTCGGCCTCTGGGGCGTGGTGCTGGTCGTCGCCGGTCTGGCGGTCCTGTCCGGCAGCACCTGGGCCCGGGCCTTCTCCATCGTCCTGGCCGCCCTGAACGCCATCGCCCAGCTGGCCTTCCTGATCGCGATGCCCCTGTGGTCGGTGGTGGTCATCGCCATCGACATCCTGGTGATCTACGGTCTCACCGCGGGCTGGCCCGTCGCGGTCGGAGACGACACGAACGAACGATCCGAGGACGCCGGCTACCGCGCCGGGTACCGGGCCGCCCACGAACGCCCGCACGCGGCGCCTCGGCCGACCTCGTCTCCGGAACAGGGCCAACAGCGCTCCAACAGCTGAGCGCCGTCGCCGCCCCCGATCCGCGCTGCCGGGTCGGGGGCGGTTCCCCGCCAGCCACCCGGCCCACGGCAAACCTACGATGAGAGGTATGCGCACCCCCCACCCGAACACGTCGCCGGTCCGTGTGTCCGCCGCCGTGATGACCCACCCCCGCCGATCCCGCGACGCCGAGAGAGTGGCCTCGCACACCGGCCTGTCCCCCACCGAACTGGCGCCCGACCCCGAGCCCGACGGTCCGCCCACCGCGCTGCGCGCCGCCCGGGTCGCCTTCGCGGCGGCCGAGCGCCACGACACCACCCACCACCTGGTCCTCCAGGACGACGTCCGTCTGGCCGGGGACTTCGCAGCTACCGTGCGGCACTACCTGGACGCGCACCCGGACGCCGCCGTGTCGTTCTTCGTCGAGTGGGGGTCGCGCACGGCCACCCTGGCACGGTGGGCGGTGTTCACCGGGGCCGGAGCGGTTCCGGTGGTCAACCCCTACGTACCCACGGTCGCCCTGGCGCTTCCCCGAACCGTGTCCGCCGGGCTCGCCCGGTTCCTGGCGGAGGAGGGCCGACCGGACCAGCCCGACGACCGCGAGGTACTGCGCCACGTCCACCGCACCGGCACCCGCGCCCTGGTGGCGGTACCCAACCCCGTGGAACACGACGAGCTGCCCAGCCTGGTCGGAAACGCCGGTCACGGTGCCCGCCGCTCCGTGTGCTTCTCCGACACGGCGGCGCCGTCTCCCGCGACGTCCCTCCTGGAGCCGCCGCGCGCGCTCCCCCACCTGAACTGGACCACCGGCGAGACCGGCCTCATCGACCTGGAACACGACGTTCCCGAGGCCCACGTCCCCCTGGAACAGGCCCTGGCGCGCTGGGGCGCCGACGCCGATCGGACGGCGCACGCGCTGTCGGCCAGTGCCGGCAGCGCGCTGGCCCGGCTCGTGCCGCGACCGCGCCTGGACGCCGTCTGGCGGACCGCGGCGGCCAACGGCGCGGTGCTGGAGGGCCGCTGGCCCGGAGTGGTCGGCGGGCTCCGGCGCAGGCTGGACGAGGCCCCCGTGGAGCGCGCGCTCGCCACCCTGGTGCCGGGTGCGCTGCGCGCCCTGGTCGACGTCTGCGCGCTGGAGGAGCACCGGTCGGAGGTGGTCCGGCTGACCCTGGACGCCCTGGAGTTCGGAGCCGAACACTGCCCCGCCCCGAAGGAGGCCCTGTGACCACCGCCGTACGGATCTCCTGCGCCGTGATGACCCACCCGCGCCGGGCCGGAGCCGCCCGCGCGCTGGCCGCGTCCCTGCCGGAACTCTCACCGACCGTCGTCACGGACCCCGCCCCCGAGGGGGCGCCCTCCACCCTGCGGACCTCCCTCGCGGCGTGGGCGGCCGTACCGGACCGGGCCACCCACCACCTGGTCCTCCAGGACGACGCCGAACCCCGGCCCGGGATGATCGGGGCGCTGACCGCCCTAGTCACCGCCCACCCGCGGGAACCGCTGAGCCTGTTCTGCGAGTGGGGGTCGGCGACCGCGACCACCGCCCGCTGGGCGGCCCTGGGCGGCCACGGTCTGGCCGAGTGCGTCGACCAGTACGTGCCCACGGTCGGTCTCCTGCTACCCGCCCCCGTGGCCCGGGAACTGGTGGCGACCGTCGCACCTCAGGGGCGCGAGGAGGAACCCGACGACGAGGCCCTGGCCCGGTTCCTGGAGCGCACCGGCCGAACGGCCCTGGTCACCGTGCCCAACCTGGTCGAGCATGACGGCGACCTGAGCCTGGTCGGCAACGGCCACCGGATGGGCGTGCGCCGGTCGGTCCTGCTCCGGGAGGCCGGGGACCCCGCGCCCGACCCCCGCGTGCTGCGTGCCCCCTCGATGGTGCCCTTCGTGAGCTGGCGCCGCGCCCGGGCGGCCGCCGCCCTGTGGGACACCACCGGCCCGGGCCGCCACGCCGGGCACCGCGCACACCTGCGCGCGGCCCTGGCCGAGGACGGGCTCCCCCACGCCGAACTGGTACGGGAGCTGGACACCTGGCTGGCCACGGAGCCGGGACGGCGACTGGAGGGCATGCTCGGATTCGGTCTGCCGCACGAGTTGTGGCTGGCGGCCACCGCCGTGGCCGCGTGGGCACCGCTGCCCGCGCGGGACCTCGCCGCCCCGGGCGCGGTGGCGCGACGTGCGCTGGCCACCGTGGCGCCCGGGGGCCTGCGCACGGTGGTGCCCCAGGTGCTCGACGACGAGGTCGCCCTGGCGGACCTGTCCGCGCTGGTACTGGCCGCCTTCGCCGTCGGCGCACGGGCCCGCGCCACCGGCGCCGTTCCCCGCCGGGAACCCGCTCCGGCGGGGAACGGCCGGGAGGCCTAACGCTTCCTGGGGTGCAGCTGGCTCGTCACCGCGAGCCGGTTGTAGAGGTTGATCATGGCGATGGCGGACATCAGGGCCGCGAGCTCGGTCTCGTCGAAGTGCTCGGCGGCCGACTCGTAGGCCTCGTCCGACACCCCGGTGCCACCGAGCTCGGTCATCTCGTCGGTGAGTGCCAGGGCGGCCCGCTCGCGCTCGGTGAAGCGCTCCCCGGCTTCGTACCAGGTCGAGACCAGGAAGAGCCGCTGCTGGGACTCACCCTCCTCGAGTGCCTTGTGGGTGTGCAGGTCCACGCAGAAGGCGCAGCCGTTGAGCACCGAGGCCCGGAGCTTGATCAGTTCGAGCAGTCCGACGTCCAGGTGGCCGGCGACGACCTGGTCGATCTCGTCGAGCTTCTTGTAGACCTCCGGAAGCTTCTTCGCCCACACCACGCGCTTTTCGGCCATGAGGACCGTCCCCTCGTCATCGAACAGCTGTCGCGCCAGATGCTACGGCCCCGAGCCCCCGCGCCACCACCAGACCCCGATATGTCCCCCCGGGTCGCCTCCTCGCCGTCGGCTCCGTCGTACGGCCCCGGGTCCCACGGCCCCGGGGTCGAGCGGGGGTGGGTGACGGGACGGCGGGTTCAGCCCTGCGGGTCGCGGGCGTCGTGCGTGAGCAGTGCCAGTTGGATGCGACCCGACAGGTCCAGCTTGGTCAGGGCACTCGACACGTGCGCCTTCACGGTGCCCATCGACATGTGCAGCCGCTCCCCGATCTCCGCGTTGGACAGGCCCTCGGTCACCGCCTCGGCCACGTCCCGCTCCCGGTCGGTGAGCAGCGCCATGCGCGCGCGGGCGCGATCGCGGCGGGTGGGCGCCGCGGAGCGCTCGGCCGGGTCGGTCCCGGCCACCCGGTCCATCAGCGCACGGGCCACGCTCGGCGACAGCACCGGTTCGCCCAGGGCGGCACGGCGCACCGCCTCGGCGATCCGCGCCGGGTCGGTGTGCTTGAGCAGGTATCCGGCGGCACCGGCCCGCAGGGCCTCCACCACGGTGGCATCGGCGTCGAAGGTGGTGAGGACCAGCACCTGCGGTCCCGGCGCTCGGCCCGCCCCGGCCTCCGGCCCCGACCTCAGCCGGGCGGTCGCGGTGATGCCGTCGACGCCCGGCATGCGTACGTCCATGAGCACCACGTCCGGGCGGTGTTCGGCCACGGCGGCGGCCACCTGGTGGCCGTCGTCGGCCTCACCCACCACCTCGATGTCCCCGCCGCCGGAGAGCATCAGCCGCAGACCCGCGCGTACCAGGGCGTCGTCGTCCACGAGCAGGACCCGGACCGGGGCCTTCACGGTCTCCACTACGGAACCCTTCCTCTGTCGGCCCCGTGGGGCTCCGCGTACGGCCGCGCCCGCCAGGGCAGTACGGCGGTCAGGCTGAACCGGCCCTGGGAGGGGCCGTGCCTCAACCGGCCCCCGTCGAGCCGTACCCGTTCGGCCAGGCCCGCCAGCCCGGCACCCGCTCCGGGGATCTCGCTGTCGGCCCTGCCGATCGGCAGTACGTTGCTGACCACGACCACCAGGTCGCGGCCGGGGGCGCCGGTGAGTGTGACCGTGACCTTCGCTCCGGGCGCGTGTTTGCGGGAGTTGGTCAGGCCCTCCTGCACCACCCGGTAGGCGGTGTGGCGCACCTGGTCACCGGGCTCGGCCCCCTCGGGCAGGTCGGCGGTGTACGAGACCTTCTCCCCCGCCTCCGCGGCCTCGGCCACCAGACGGGCGACCTCGGCGAGCCGGGGCGGCCGGGTGTCCTCGTCGTCCCCGGTCAGGTCGCCCGAGCGCAGAACGGTGAGGATGGCGCTCAGTTCGTCCAGCACGCGGTGCGCGTTGTCCCGGATCACCCGGACCGCGGCACCCACCTCGGTGGCCTTCAGCGGGGCGGCCTCCCCCGACTCGGCCCGGTCGGTCCGGTAGGCCAGCGCCCCGGCGTGCACGGAGAGCAGGGACATGCGGTGGGCGACCACGTCGTGCATCTCGCGGGCGATCCTGCGGCGTTCGTCCACCCGCGCCGCGGTCAGGCGCTCCTCGCGTAGTTCGCGCTCGCGCCGTACGTCCTCCCTCAGCCGCTCGACCAGGCTCCGGCGGGAGCGGACCGCCGCGCCCCAGGCCACGTAGGCGCTGATGAGGATGACGATGACCAGACCGGTCACGATCGAGTCGCTGGTGGAGTCGGGCACGAGCGCCACCCAGGGCAGCCCGAGGACCACCGTCAGCGCGGCGGTGAGGACCGCCTGGGTCAGGGGGCGGTAGACGGCCAGCCCGACCAGGGCCACCGTGAGCGCGCCGAACACCGCCGTGGAGAGCGACGACATCAGGACGATGACCAGGGCGACCACCAGCGGGCTGTCGCGGCGCCACCACAGGGCCAGGCAGGCCGGCGGGAGGCAGGCGAGGTCCAACCACAGGAGCCAGAGCGGGACCCGGTCGGTGGGATGCAGGTCCGCCGCGTACCCGACGAAGGACAACAGGCCGAGGGCGACCACGAAGACCAGGAGGAGGACGTCCACCACGAGGTCGCGTCGGCTGCGGCCCCTCGGCTCCATACGCCCCTCCACTCCGTCGTGCTCGTGCCCGGGTTCCAGCCTAGAACGGCGCGGCCGCCCGGCGCCTCGGCCACCAGGCCAGCGGAGGGCGTCCCGCCCTGGCCACCCGGCCAGGGCCTCTGTCCGGTCGGCCGATGCGGGCGGGGCCGTGATCCCGGAAGATGGATGGCATGACAAGCGCCGACGTTCCGGCTCTGGAGCTGGACGGACTCACCAAGACCTTCAACGAGACGCGCGCCGCCGACGGCGTGAGCCTGGCCGTGCCCCGTGGTGCCACGATGGGCCTGGTCGGCCCCAACGGCGCGGGCAAGACCACCTCGTTGTCGATGGCGGTGGGCCTACTGCGCCCGGACGCGGGAACCGCCCGGGTCCTGGGCGTGGACGTGTGGCGGGAGCCGGTCGAGGCCAAGCGTCGGCTGGGGGTGCTTCCGGACGGCCTGTCGCTGCCCGAGCGCCTCACCGGGGGCGAGCTGCTCGACTACTGGGGGCGGCTGCGCGGCCTGGGCCGCGACGTCACCCTGACCCGGGCCCGGGAGCTGCTCCAGGTCCTCGAACTGGACGGCGCCGAGCGCGACGGAGTGCTGGTGGCGGAGTACTCCACCGGTATGCGCAAGAAGATCGGTCTGGCCACGGCCCTGCTGCACGCTCCCGAGGTGCTGGTCCTGGACGAGCCGTACGAGGCGGTGGACCCGGTGTCGGCGCGGGTGCTCACCGCGATCCTGCGCCGGTTCACGGACGGCGGCGGCACCGTGGTGATCTCCAGTCACGTCATGGCCCTGGTGGAGCAGCTCACCGACCGGGTCGCGATCATCGCGCGCGGTCGGGTGCTGGCGGACGGCACGCTCGGGCAGGTTCGGGGGGCGGACGCCACGCTGGAGGACACCTTCGTCCGGCTGGTCGGAGCCCGTGAGGTCGGGGAGGGGGATCTGGCGTGGTTGAACTCCTGATCCGGCTCAAGTTCACCCTGGGGCGCCACAGCGGCCTGCGGATCGTCTCCCTGCTGGCGATCGTCCTGGGGACCGGACTCACCTGGTACTGGGCGGTGGTGGCCACGAGCGACCAGGTGAGGTCGGGCCTGCTGATGCTGGCGCTGGCGGTCTGGTGCGGGGGCTGGGTGCTCGGCCCGACCATCACCAACGGCGTGGGGGTACTGCGCTCCCAGTACTTCAGCCTGCTTCCGCTGGACCGCGGCCGCGTGGGCGCCGGACTGCTGGTGTCCGCGTTCGTCGGCGCCGGCCCGCTGCTCACCCTGGTGGCCACGGCCGCGGTGGCCTGGCACGCGTGGCTCTCCGACCCGGCCACGCTGTTCCTGGGCCTACTGGGCATGCTGGCGCTGTTGGTGTTCATGGTCTCCCTGTCACGTCTGGTGTTCCGGGCCCTCGGTGTGGCCATGCACAGCCGGATCGGGATGGAGATCGCCTCCCTCCAGTGGGGGCTGATCGTGGCCGGTCTCTTCTTCGGGTGGCTGGCGATCCAGCCCGCGCTGTCGGCGATGTCGGCGCTGACGCGGGAGGGACTCCAGGGGACGGCCCTGGGCGTGCTGTCGGTGCTGCCGACCTCCTGGCCGGTGCTGGCGGTGGACGCGGCGGCCACAGGCGCCTGGGGGACCGCCTTCGGTTGGCTCGGCGCACTCGGCCTGCTCACGCTGGCGACGGTGCTGGTCACCGTCCGGCTGCTGGCGCCGAGCGTGGCCGCCCGTGGTGTGCGCAGACGGGCGCGCCCCCTGGGTTCGCGGGTGCTGGACGGTGGGCGCTCCCTCCTGCCGGACACCCCGCTGGGCGCGGTGGTCGGCAAGGAGCTGCGCCAGTGGTGGCGTGACCCGTGGCGTGGGCTGGAACTGCGCGCGGCACTGTGGACGGGTCTCATCATGGCGGTGTTCGGGCTGGTCGCCCAGCTACCACAGATCCCGCCCTTCGCGGGTGTGATCGCCCTGTTGGTGATGGGGATGGGCGGTTCCAACATGTACGGGCACGACGGCACCGCGCTGTGGCTGACCGTGGTGGGGCAGGGCGCGGACACGGTCCGCGCCGAGGTGCGGGGCAGACAGATCGCGCTGGCCCTGCTCATCGGCCCGGCGTCGGCCCTGCTGAGCGTGGTCGCCGTGGTGGTCTCCGGCGCGTACTGGGCGACGCCGTACGTGGTGTCGAGCCTGGTGGTCTTCCTGGGGGTGAGCACCGGACTGTCGATCCTGTTGTCGGTGGTGGCCGTGACCCCGGGGGTCGATCCGCATCTGCGGGTGGACGCCAACGACGCCGGTGACAACCAGCTCCAGGTGTGGGTCACCCTGGCGGCCCTTCCGTTGCTGTCGGCCCCCACGTTCGGCGTCCTGGTGTGGGCGGGTCTCGTGGGAGTCCCCTGGCTGGCCGTGCCCGTGGCGCTCGCCAACGGGGCGCTGGCCGCCTGGCTGCTGGGCGGAGCCGCCCACCGACGCCTGGAGGGACGTCTGCCGGAGACCTTCACCCGTATCCGTTACGGCAGGGAGATCGCGGCCCGGGGACTGCCCCGTGACGGCGGAGGACCGCTGGACCGGTTGGAGCGGGGCGCTCTGACGACCAACGCGGACACCCGGCCCACGGGTTCGTGACCCCGGGGCCACGCCACCGGCTCGCGCCGCGTCACGGGGGTCACACTCCCCGTGCGACGCCCGCCCCCGGACCGGCCCGGCGGTTCGGCCGTCTCCGGAGTCGCGCGGTGTGCCCCTGACGGGCACCGTGTGAACCGATCAGACCACTCATGGAAGAGCGGCGCCGGTGGTGGCCCCGGGCCACCACCGGCGTACTTCCCGCACGCGCCGACTCGCGATCCGGAACCCGTGCCCAGCCCGGCCGGGGACGCCTTCCCCGGACCCACTGCCAGAGCCGTTCCCACGCCCATCGCGTCACCTGGACCCACCACCCTCCGCACGACCGTTCTCCTTCGATACTGCGGGAGCGCGCGAGCCCCCACAAGCCCACGCGTCCGGCCTGTGGACAACGCCCGTCCCGCCGATGCCCTCCCCCGTTGTTGAGGTCTTACGGCCGGGACGGTCACCCCGGCTCCTGTGCCAGAGTGGGGCCCGGGTGGACCAGCAGGAGGTTGCAGATGGCTCGGAAGGCCGACCCCGCGAGGCGACGCGAGGTCCTGGACGCCGTGATCGAACAACTCGCGGAGACCGGGATCAGCGGGTTCACGCTGCGCGGCCTCGCCCAGGGGCTGGGGCAGAGCACCCGCGTGCTCACCCACCACTTCGCCGACCGCGAGGACCTGCTCTCGGCGGTACTGTCGCGGCTCGACGAACGACAGCACGCGGCACTGGTGGCCACGAAGGGCTGGGCGGACCCGTCGGTCCCGGTCGGCGACATCGTCCGCGACTCCTGGGAGCGCAACCTCGGGCCGGAACTGCCCATGACACGGCTCGTCCGGGAGATCGAGGGGCTGGCCTCGGCGGGACGCCTGCCCGCCTCCAGCGCGGGGTTCCTGCGCGGGCGCGCGGAGTTCGTCGCCTCCTGCCTGGTGCTGCGCGGCGCCCCCGCCGACCGCGCGCTGAGTCTGGCCACCCTGCTCAACGCGGGCTTCGCCGGGCTGGAGTCCGACTACCTGTCGACCGGTGACCTCGGGCGCGCCGAGGCGGGGCTGGACCTGCTGTGCGCGTGGATCGACACGGCGGCGCCGACCGGCTGACCCCCGCGCCCCCGACCGACGATCCCTCCCGGCTGCCCCCGTGTTCGCCTCCCGTGGCCGGACGGTTTCGCCGGCCTCCGGGCCGGCTGACGCACGCGCCGGAGCTCAGCCCTCGGTCCGCACCCGCTCGTAGACCGGGGTCAGGCCGTCGAGGAAGGCCAGGAGCGCCAGCTCGAAGCTGTCCTGGTCGATCTCGGCGGCGACCTCGGCCAGCCGGTGGGCCTGCGACAGGTTCGGATACCGGTCCTGGTACACCCACACGTCGTCGTCGAAGCCGCCCGCGAAGGAGTGGGTGGCCGCCCCCACGACCAGGTACTTGGTGGAGGCACCGATCATCGTGGCGTACCGGGGCGGCCAGCCCGCGCCCACGAGCCCGCCGTGCACGGCGTCGGCGCGGCGCAGGGCCTCCTCGCGGCGGCCCGGCCCGGCGGCGATCACGGGCAGCAGGTTGGGGTGCCGGGCGAGGGCGGCACGGTAGGAGCGGGCCCACACGGCCAGGCCCTCCCGCCAGTCTCCGCCACCGAAGGCGGAGACGTCGATGTGCGTGGTGGCCTCCTCCGCGACCTCGCTGAGCAGCTCCTCCTTGGTGCGGTAGTGGCTGTACAGCGAGGCGGCCCGCACGTCGAGCTCCTGGGCGAGCCTGCGCATGGACAGCTTCTCCAGCCCGTCCCGGTCGATGAGCGCGAGCGCGGCCTCGCGGATGGCCGGTCTGCTCAGGAGCGGTGTCTTGGGTCGGGCCACGGCGGGGCTCCCCTTCCGCGCTGATCGTCACGTGCCGGACCGTCCGGCGTCAGCGCTGATCATCGCACGAGGGCGCGCGGTCTCGCCGCCGACGCGGGCCGGGCCGTGTCCCGAGCGCGGGTTCCTGCCCTTGCGCGGGCCGCGCGAGGCCACGTACCCTCAACTAACCGAACAGCGTTAGGTTAGTGGGGTTAGCCGTGATCGATTTCTCACTGAGCGAAGAGCAAAAGGCCATTCGGAGCTGGGTACGGACCTTCGTCCAGCGGGAACTGATGCCGCTGGAGAACGACGTGCTGCGCCGCGAGCGCGAGGGCCACCCTCCCGGCCTGACGCACGAGGAGAGGAACCGGCTGCGCGCGCTCGCCCGCGAGTCCGGCTTCTGGGGCGTGGCCACTCCGGAGGAGTTCGGCGGCATGGGCCTGGACGCCGTCACCGAAGCCCTCATCGAGACCGAACTCGGGCGCACCTTCCTCACCTTCAAGTTCGGCGGCGAGGCGGACAACATCCTCTACCACGCCAACGAGTGGCAGCGGCGCTCCTACCTGGTCCCCACCATCGAGGGCGAGCGCTCATCGTGCTTCGCCATCACCGAGCCCGGCGCGGGTTCGGACGCCAAGGCCATCCGCACCCGGGCCGTGCGCGACGGCGACACCTGGGTGCTCAACGGCGAGAAGACCTTCATCACCGGCGGCATGGAGGCCGACTTCGCGCTGGTCTTCGCGGTCACCGATCCCGAGAGGGGGGCTAACGGGGGCGTGACCTGCTTCCTCGTCGACCGCGACATGGGGTGGACCTCCGAGCCCATCGACACCATGGGCGAGCGCCGCCCGGCGTCCCTGGTCTTCCAGGACGTGCGCGTCCCGCACGAGAACGTCCTCGGCGAGGAGGGGAGGGGCTTCGAGCTCGCCATGCAGTGGATCGGCCGGGGCCGCTACCTGCTGCCGGCACGGGCGCTGGGAGGGTGCGAGCGGCTGCTCGACATGGGTCTCGAGCACGCGAGGACCCGTGAGACCTTCGGCGCCCCGCTCGCGGACCGGCAGGCCATCCAGTGGATGATCGCCGACTCCCAGACCGAGATCGAGGCGCTGCGGCTCCTGGTGCTCCACGCGGCGTGGCGGGTCGCGGGCGGGCGGGACTCACGGCACGCCCAGGCGATCGCCAAGCTGTTCGGCGGGGTGAAGGCCAACGAGATCGTCGACCGCGTCATGCAGATTCACGGCGGCATGGGGTACACGCGGGAGCTGCCCGTGGAGCGGTTCTACCGCGACCTCCGGCTGCTGCGCATCTTCGAGGGCACCGACGAGATCCAGCGCCGCACCATCGCCCGCGACCTGATCAGGGGGCACGTGAAGGTCGGCGCCACCCTCGTGTAGCCGTCCGCGCTCCCGCCGCCCGGTGCGGGCGGTCCCGGACCGGGCGGCGGGAGCGGGAGGGGTCGGGCGCGCCGACCTAGGCGACGTCGACCAGGTCGACGACGAACACCAGGGTCTCCCCCGGCTTGATGAGGGCACCGGCGCCACGGTCGCCGTAGGCCAGGTTCGGCGGGATGACCAGCTGACGGCGGCCGCCGACGCGCATGCCCAGGACGCCCTGGTCCCAGCCGGGGATGACCTGACGGGCGCCGAGCTTGAAGCGCAGCGGCTCGCCGCGGTTCCAGCTGGCGTCGAACTCCTCGCCGGTGGAGTGCGAGACACCGACGTACTGGACGCTGACGGTGCTGCCGTGCCCGGCCTGGGCGCCCTCACCGACGGTGAGGTCGGTGATCTGGAGGTCCGCGGGCGGCGGGCCCTCGATGAAGTCGATCTCGGGACGCTCAAGCGCCATGGTGGATCTCCTCGGTTGAAGACGTGAACAGAGGGACCCAGGCTATCGGTGGTGACCGAGGGGGCTGGACGGAGCGCCAGGGGCGGCACACGGCGGTCAGGCGCCCGAGGCCGCCCGGTCGGAATCGCCGCGCAGGACGCAGAACTCGTTGCCCTCGGGGTCGGCGAGGACCACCCAGCCGGAGCCGTCCGGCCTGCGGTGGTCGCCGACGAACGTGGCGCCCACCCCCAGCAGCCGCTCCACCTCCCGTTCCCGCGAGGTCTCGGGGCGCAGGCACAGGTGCAACCGGTTCTTGTCCTGCTTGACCTCGGGTACCTGGTTGAAGTGCAGCACCGGGCCCTGCGCCAACAGGACCTGGGTCTCCGGCTCGCCCGGCTCGTCGTCCGGGTGCAGCGGACGCCCGGTCACCTCGGTCCAGAACCGGGCCAGGGCGTAGGCGTCCGTGCAGTCGATCGCGATGTTGAGCACCGTGGAAGTCATGGCCGCCAGTATGGGCGGCCCCGTCTCCCGCGCGCCAGGGGTTATCGGCCCCGGGCGGACCCGGCCCTCACCCCCGGGCGGGCTCGTGGTCGCCAACGGTGGCGGCGATGACGTGTCCGCGGCCCTCCAGTTTGATCGGGCCGCTGTCGGCCTGGACGAACACCGACTCCCCCCGCCCCAGGGTGACGCCCTCGCCGACCTCCGCGACCAGGTCCACCGTCCCGCGCAGCGCCAGGACCACGGTGGGCCCGTCGCCCGGCAGGTGGGCGGCGATCCGGCCCGGGCCGATCTCGTGGAGCGCGAACTCCGGCGCCGCCGGGCGGAACTCCCGTCGGCCGTCGAGGAACCCGGGTTGGGCGTACGGGATGGGCAGGACCGAGAAGTCCACCACGTCCAGGAGTTCGGGGGCGTCGACGTGTTTTGCGGTCAGGCCCGCACGCAGCACGTTGTCGGAGCTGGCCATCACCTCCACGGCGGTGCCCTGGAGGTAGGCGTGCAGGTTGCCCGCGGGCAGGAAGAGCGCCTGCCCAGGCCAGAGCGTGACCTTGTTGAGCAGCAGCGACGCCACGGCCCCCGGGTCTCCCGGGTAGCGTTCGGCCAGGTCAGTGACGGTCTGCGCGTGGGCTCCGCGCCCGCCGCTGCCCGACCACTCCCGGACGAAGTCGCCGATCATCCGGTGGCGGTCGGCGAGCGGCAGTGTCAGTAGGCGGGTGAGCGCCGCGCGCAGAGCCGTCCGGGTGTCGGCGTGGGACAGGTCCTCGCGGAGCGCGTCGGCCAGGTCGTTGTCCAGCCCGGAGAGGTCGGCGGCGGTGGCGGCCGGTTCGCGGAATCCGCACAGGGCCTCGAACGGCTCCAGGGCGAGGAGGAGCTCGGGCTTGTGGTGCGGGTCGCGGTAGTTCCGGTGGGGGGCGTCCAACGGGATGCCTGCGCGCTCCTCGGCCTCGAAGCCGGAGCGGGCCCGGGCGGCGTCGGGGTGGACCTGGAGGGAGAGCGGCGCCTCGGCGGCGAGGTACTTCAGGAGGTAGGGCAGGCGGCCGCCGAAGCGTTCGGCGGTACCGCTGCCCAGGACGCGGTGCGGGTCCTCGCAGATGAGCTCGGGCAGGGGTCTGTCGCCGTCGTCGCAGTGCGCGGTGCTGGGGGCGCCGTGGTGGGCGCCCAGCCACAGCTCGGCCTGGGGGGTGCCGTCGGGTTCGGTGCCCAGCAGGCGGGGGATGGCGGCGCGCGCTCCCCAGGCGTACGGACGTACCCTGTTGGTGAGCCTGTGCATCCGCTCCCCGCTTTCCCGTCGGCGTGTTCTCACCCCGTGGACGCTCCGGTGAGGTGTGAACAGTCTTGCCAAGAGACGCCTCCCGGTCGACACGGCACGCCCCACATCTCGCGGTAGTGCACACTTCACCTCGCCAGTTGGGCAGGCACCCGGTTCGCCCGGCGCCCGGTGACGGCAACGAAGTTACTGGGAAGTAAACCACGTTCGCGGACACGTGAACAGCACCACACTGTCACCTTCCAGAGACAACTGACGGTGCCCTCCAGGGTGATTCATGATGCCATCCGCGTGACGGGAAGGCCGGTTCCGAACGCGCCGTTCCCGGGATCGGACTCCGCGAATCGGGATGCCGTCCGCGCCCCCGCTCCTCTAGGGTTCTCCGAGGTCCGGAATCACCACTGCGCCAGGGAGCCAGCACATGCGACTACGACGGGGCGACGCCGAAGACGCCGACCGGGTCCTCCGGCTCCTGGACGAGGCGGTCGTCTGGCTCACCGAACGCGGCTCCGCCGACCAGTGGGGCACCCGGCCCTGGTCGGAGATCCCCGAGAGGGTCGCGATGGTCCGCTCGCTCGTCTCGGACGGCCTCTGGATCGCCGAGGTCGACGGCGCCGCTGCGGGCGCCCTGGTCATCGGGGCGTCGGGGCTCGACTACTCCCCGCCGGTCGACGAGCCCGAGGTCTACGTGCGCCTGCTCGTCGTCGACCGGAAACACTCCGGGCGCGACGTGGGCGGCCGTCTTCTCGACCACGCCCGCGCCCAGGCCCGCGAACGCGGGATCTCGCTGGTGCGCGTCGACTGCTGGTCGGGCGGGGACGGCTCCCTCGTCCGCTACTACGAGCGCCAGGGGTTCACTCCGACCGGGCGCGTGCCGGTACGCGACAAGGAGGTCCAGGTGTTCGAGGCCCGGGTGTGAACCCGCCCCGCCACCGGGGCCGACCGGCTCAGTGTTCCCGGCGCACCCGGTCCGAGGCCTCGACCAGGCGGTCGACGACCCGCTGGGTCAGTTCGGGGTCGGGGCTGCCCAGCCCGGCGATCGACGACATGTACATGCCGTCCCCGGCGAGCCGGATCGTCTCGGCGAGCACGGGGTCCGTGAGCTCGGCGTGCAAAAGCTCACCCCAGCGGGTGAACAGCTCCTTCACGAGCGCGCCCGCCTCCGGGGGGATGTCCTCCTTACTCCGCAGCGCCGCGATGACCGCCCAGTAGAGCTCGCCCTCGACGGCGGTCTGCGGCAGCGACGTCCGCAGGAAGTAGCGGACCACGCCCTCGTCGCTCTCCACCGCCTCGCGGAACTCCTCCTCCGCCAGCGCGCGGACGCGCTCCATGAGCCCGACCATCATGGCCGCCTTGGAGGGGAAGTGGTAGAGCAGTCCGCCCTTGGACACCTCGGCGTCGCGTGCGACGGCCTCCAGGGTCACCGAGGAATAACCTTCGGCGATCAGGATGTCCTGTAAGGCGTCGAGGATTCTGTCTCGCGTCGATGTACTCACGATTGACACTGTACCGGCCGGACGGTACTGTACCGGCTGGACGGTCGAAGAGTCCCGGAGCGTGCCCGCACCACCTGCCGCACCCCGGTCGACCAGACTTCCCGTCCCGACCCAGCCCGGTCGGCACCGACTCCCGCCGGGCCCGCGCCCTCGATCCGAGGGCGCGCAACCACAAGCGATGACGAGGGAAAGATGAGTTCCGCCAAGGCCGGAAACGGCGCCACCCACCCGCACGGGGACAACGGGTCCCCGCCCGCGCTCGCGGGCCCGCGCGAGTGGGCCGCACTCGCCGTCCTGGTCCTGCCCGTGGTACTGATCTCGGTCGACATGACCGTGCTCGGTTTCGCGGTGCCGGCCCTGAGTGAAGCGCTGAGCCCCTCCTCGGGCCAGCTGCTGTGGATCATCGACATCTACGGCTTCATCCTGGCCGGACTGCTGATCACCATGGGTCCGCTCGGCGACCGGATCGGCCGACGCCGCCTGCTCATGATCGGTTCGGCCGCCTTCGGCGCGGCCTCCCTGCTGGCCGCCTTCGCGCCCAACGCCGAGACATTGATCGTGGCCCGCGCCCTGCTGGGCGTCGCCGGGGCGTCGCTGATGCCCTCGACCCTGTCCCTGCTGCGCAACCTGTTCCTGGACCCGCGCCAGCGCCTGCTCGCCATCGCCATCTGGGCGTCCGGGTTCTCCGGCGGCGCGGCCCTCGGCCCGATCCTCGGCGGGTGGCTGCTGGAGCACTTCTTCTGGGGCTCGGTGTTCCTGATCAACCTGCCCGTGATGGCGCTGATCCTGGTCCTGGTGCCACTGCTGGTGCGGGAGTCGCGCAACCCGGACTCGGGCCGGATCGACCTGCTGAGCGTCCTGCTGTCGCTCGGCGCCATGCTGCCCGCCGTCTTCGGCATCAAGAAGCTGGCCACCGGCGGCCTCGACGTCCTGCCGATCGTGTCGCTGGTCTTCGGCCTGACCCTGGGCTACCTGTTCGTGCGCCGCCAGAGCAGGCTCAGGGACCCGCTGATCGACGTGCACCTGTTCCGTTCACGCGTGTTCAGCGTCGCCGTCGTCACCAACCTGATGATCGTGTTCTCCCTGGTGGGGTCGTTGTTCTTCCTCACCCAGTACCTTCAGCTGGTGCTCGGCATCTCCCCGATGCGCGCCGGGATGGTGCTGCTGCCGGGCCTGCTGCTGTCGATCGTCGCCGGTCTGGTCGCCGCACGGGTGGCCCGCCACCTGAGCCTGTCGACCGTGATCGGGGTGTCCCTGATCGTGACGGCGGCCGGGTTCGGCGCCCTGGTGTTCACCCCGGCCGACGACGCCACCCGGGGCGTGGCGCTCGTGATCACCGCCTTCGTGCTGATCTCGCTGGGCACCGGCTTCGCCGAGACGCTCACCAACGGCGCGATCATGTCGGCGGCCCCGCCCAAGCGCGCGGGCGCCGCGTCGGCGATCTCCGAGACCGCCTACGAGATGGGCGGCGCGCTGGGCGTCGCCGTGCTGGGCAGTGTGCTGACCGCGTTCTACCGGGGCCACCTGACCGAGGTGGACGGGGTGTCCGAGGGCGCGACCGAGGCCGCCCGGGAAACCCTGGGCGGCGCGGCCAACACCGCCGCCGACATCGGCGGCGCGCCCGGTGAGGCGCTGATGGACGCGGCCCGGCTGGCGTTCACCGACGGAATGCACCTGACCTCCGCCATCGCCGTGGTGATCGTGCTCGCCGCGGCCGCCCAGGCCTGGTTCCTGCTGCGCGGGCACGGCAACCCCGCCGTGGACGTCCCGCAGACCGCGACCGTCACCCAGGAGGCCGCCGAGGCGCCCGGGGAGGCCGTCGACGCCGAGGCCGCTGACGGGGCCGCCGCCTCCTTCCTGGAGGCCAACGGACCCGTCCGCTAGCCGGCTCCGGTCACCGTGTCGCGGCCCCCGGGGAGTGATCCCCCCGGGGGCCGCACGTGTTCAGGGCAGGCGCAGCACCTCCACCTCGCCGCCGTCCCACCCGGGGGGCACCACCGCGTAGGCGTCGGCCAGGGCGGCGCCGCGCAGGCTGCCCGGACGGTCGTGGCCCACGGGATCGGCCCGGCCCCGGCTCACGCGTACCGCGACCAGGCGGGTGTCGTCCGGTCGGGAGCGCACCTCGCCCGCCAGTGGCACCCGCGCGAGTCCGCCGGTGGGGTCGGGCCGCCCGGACATCGCGCTCAACAGGGGCACCAGCAGGGTGAGCGAGGCCACGAGCGCGGCGTTCGGGTTGCCGGGCAGCCCGACGACCACCCCGCCCTCCGTGCGCGCGAGCAGCTGGGGGTGCCCGGGGCGGCAGGCCACCCCGTCCACGACCACCTCGGCGCGCATCCCACGCAGCACCTCCCGCAGGTGGTCGGCGGGGCCCTTGGAGGACGACCCGCACACCACCACCACGTCGGTCCCGGACGTAGCCAACGCCTCACCCAGGTCCGTGAAGCCGTCGCCCAGCGCCCTCACCCGCTCCAGGCGCGCCCCCGCCCAGGCGAGCAGCCCGGGCAGCATCGGGCCGATCGCGTCACGCACCATGCCCTCGCCCGGCAACCCGCTCCCGGCGATCTCGTCCCCGGTGACCAGTACCGACACCGTCGGAAGGCGTACCCCCAGGGTGTCGTGGCCCAGGCTCGCCGCCAGCCCGAGCACCGCCGGACCGACCTCGGCCCCCGCCGGGAGCACCCGCTCGCCGGGCGCGGTCTCCTCCCCCGACCAGCGCACGTGCCGCCCCGGAAGCGCGTCGCCGCGTACCCAGCCGTCCACCACCTCCGCCCGTTCGTAGGGCAGGACGGCCTCGGTGCCCTTCGGCACCCGGGCACCCGTGGCGACCTCCGCCGCCTCCCCCGCGCCCAGCGCGAGCCCGGCCACCGGCGCCCCGGCCAGCTGGGAGCCCACCAGCAGCCAGGGCCCCTCCCCCGCGACGGCGAACCCGTCCATGGCCGAGGCGTCGAAGGCGGGCAGTCCCACCAGCGCTCTCAGCTCGGAGGCGAGCACTCCGCCCAGGGCCCCGCCCAACGGGACGTCGCGCACGGGAACGCGCGACCGCGCGCCGAGCCCTCGCGCCCGCTCACGCGCCCGCTCCCAGGGAACGGCACCTCCGTGCCCCTCACACGCCGCACCGTCCGCCACCGGGATGTCCATGCCACTTTCCGTCCACTCCGTCGCCGGGTGTGCCCCGGAGCCGCGCCCGACGCACCTGACGCGGACGCTACCGCCCCCGGCGGTCCCTCCAGGGGACCGGCTCACCACCCCGCCGAGCTCCGATTTGCCGTCTGTCGAATCTCCGCTAAAGTCTGTACCAGCAGCAAGGCGGGGCCAACGGAAAACGGGGGCCGGGCCGGGCAGCAAGCGGACGTGGCTCAGCTGGTAGAGCATCACCTTGCCAAGGTGAGGGTCGCGGGTTCGAATCCCGTCGTCCGCTCGGAGGAGACGCGGGGCGGGAGACCGCCTCACGTGTACTCGGTGGAGTGGCCGAGAGGCGAGGCAGCGGCCTGCAAAGCCGTCTACACGGGTTCAAATCCCGTCTCCACCTCCCAGTCTCACTGGGGCGATTAGCTCAGTTGGCTAGAGCACTACCTCGACACGGTAGGGGTCACAGGTTCGAGTCCTGTATCGCCCACAAGCAGGATCGCAGGTCAGAGAGTTATCTGGCTGTAGCGGCGAAGATGATCATCCCACCTTGGGAGATATCTGGGAGATCATCTTCGAAGCGGGTTCCTCCGGGAGCCCGCTTTCGCTGTTTCCACGGTAGTGCTCTTCGAGGATCGACGCCATAGAGAACAGCCGATCGCGCTCCCAGTAGGTGAGGGCGTCCACGCTCTTCCTCCACCGCTTCTCGGTCACCTTGAGTACACGCTTCTTCATCTTCGGGGTGACCAGTTCATAGACGCGCTTCATCCCCGGGATGGTGTGCCCCAGCCTGGCGGGTTACGCAGCGTTTCGCGGTTGACGCCCAACTGGTCGGCCACTCGGGCGATGGCCCCATCGCGGGTAGTCGCGACACAAGTCCGAAGGAAAAGCGATGACCCGCCCTCCACTCACCACTTCGTTCGAGGAGTACGAGGTCTGGTTCGTCACGGGTAGTCAGAGCCTCTACGGAGAGGAGACGCTGCGGAGCGTGGCCGCCCAGTCCCAGACCATCACTGCCGAGCTGGCCGCCGGCGTACCGGTCAGGGTGGTGTGGAAGCCCGTGCTCACGGCCTCTGAGGCCGTCCGGAGGACCGTGCTCGAAGCCAACGCCGACGACCGGGTCATCGGTCTGGTCGCGTGGATGCACACCTTCAGCCCGGCGAAGATGTGGATCTCCGGCCTCGACGCACTCCGCAAGCCCTTGTTGCACCTGCACACGCAAGCGAACGTCGGACTGCCGTGGAGCGAGATCGACTTCGACTTCATGAACCTCAACCAGGCCGCACACGGCGACCGCGAGTTCGGATACGTCCAGACTCGCCTCGGGGTGCCGCGCACAACGGTGGTCGGCCACGTGAGCGACCCGCACGTGGTCGCCGCAGTCAGTATGTGGCAGCGCGCGGCCGCGGGTCTGGCGGCGGCTCGGGGCACCAGGCTCGTCCGCTTCGGGGACGACATGCGCAATGTCGCGGTCACTGAGGGAGACAAGACCGAGGCCGAACGTGTTTTCGGCGTACAGGTGAACACGTGGGGTGTCACCGAGCTCGCGGACGCCGTGCACTCGGTGTCCGACGCCGCGGTCGACGCCCTCGCCGACGAGTACGAGGGCCGCTACGAGATCGCCCCGAACTGCGCAGAACGGGAGAGCGGCACGGGTCGCTGCGCTACGGGGCGGCGATCGAGGCCGGGCTGCGGTCATTCCTGGAGGAGGGCGGCCTCTCGGCGTTCACGACCAACTTCGAGGACCTGGGTGCGCTGCGTCAGCTACCTGGGCTCGCTGTCCAGCGCCTGATGGCCGACGGGTACGGGTTCGGCGCAGAGGGGGACTGGAAGACCGCTCTGCTGGTGCGCGTCGCCGCGGTCATGGGCGCCGCCCTGCCGGGAGGTGCGAGCCTCATGGAGGACTACACCTACGACCTCACACCCGGTGATGAGTGTGTTCTGGGCGCGCACATGCTCGAGGTCTCCCCCTCGCTCACGACGGCCAGGCCCAGCCTCGAGATCCACCCACTCGGCATCGGCGGCAAGGAGGACCCGGTCCGGCTGGTCTTCACCGCCGATGCCGGTCCGGCCGTCGTGGTCGCGATGAGCGATCTGCGCGACCGGTTCCGACTCGTCGCGAACGCGGTGGAGAACCTGCCACTGCCGTCGCCGTTGCCGAAGTTGCCAGTAGGTCGCGCCCTCTGGAGGCCCACACCCGATTTCCGTACCTCGACGACGGCCTGGCTCATGGCGGGAGGAGCCCACCACACCGTCATGACGACACAGGTCGGACTGGACGTATGGCGTGACTTCGCCCGGATGGCCGATGTCGAACTGCTCGCCATCGGCCAGGCCACCGACGTGGCGGGGTTCGAGCGCGAACTACGCTCGAACGCCGCCTACTACCGGCTCGCCCAGGGCCTGTAGCCCTCTGGGGGAGTGCCCACGACGGAGGGCGTCGTAGCAGCACGGGCCCCGACCCCCCGACCCCCCGACCCCCCGACCCGTCCAATCACTCCCCCAGAGTCCGCGTCAACGGCCGTACTCGGACTGCGGCATGCTGCGTTCGGATCGTAACCACGCTGCCGCTTCGGGGGTGCGCTTCTGAACCGGATGTCGTGGGGCCGGGCGCACCCCGTCTGGCCGGGGTGAGGACGATGCGGGGCGAGAGACTGGCAGGCTCGCGTGTCCGGGTAGCGCCTATTCGAGTCTGAGTTCCTGCTGAATGATCACGGAGAGTCGTGGTCAGGGGCGTAGCGGCTCCAGGGGCCGTCCGCGTCAGCGGCGATGCGGGTTGAGGTCTTGTCGTGAAAGCCCAGTGAGCGGGCGATGACCGGTGCGGAGGCCTGAAGGACCAGATACCGCAGGGACGAGGTGCGGACCTGGTGGGTTGGAATGCCCATGAGGCGTAGGTGATCGGCCAGGGCCCCCCGGTTGCAGCCGTTGTCCGGCCCGGCGGCCGGGGAACTGCCACGGTCAATGGGGGGTTCGTGGCGGTGTGACGAAGCGGCAAGGGCCTGCGGGCTCCCGACCGGGCCGGTCGGGAGCCCGCAGGCCCCGGGCAGAGGGGTCACTGCTCGGCACGGACCCTTGCCACGATGCGGTCGATGGAGACCCCGTACCGGTCGTTGAGCGTGGGCAGGGCCCCGGCGTCGAGAAAGGCGTCGGGCAGGGCGATCGGCGTCACTTTGCGGGACACCCCGCGGCGCAGCAGCTCGGAGGCGACCGACTCGAACAGGCCGCCGACGACCGAGTGGTTCTCCAGCACGTAGACGCGCCGGTCCGGGCCGACGGCCTCCAGCACGGCGTCCACGTCGAGTGGCTTCACGGTCGCGTTGTGCAGGACCGCGGCCCCGATCCGGTCGTTCTCCAGGAGCTCCGCGGCTCGCAGGGCCCGCTCCGTCATCAGGCCGGAGGAGATGAAGAGGACGTCCTCCCCGTCACGGAGCAGGGAGGCCCTGCCGAGCTGGAAGGTGTAGTCGTACTCGTCGAGCACAGTCGGGACGGCGCCCCGGAGGATGCGCGTGTAGGTCGGCCCCTCGTGCGCGATCAGCTGCGGCACGGCCTGCTCGATGTCCACCGAGTCGCACGGGTCGACGACGGTCAGGCCCGGGATCGCCCGGAGCATCGCAATGTCGTCGGTCGCCTGGTGGCTGGGCCCGTAGCCGGTGGTGAGCCCGGGGAGCGCGGCGACCACGTTGACGTTGAGGCCGGGCTCGGCGATGTCGAGGCAGAGGAAGTCGTAGGCGCGCCGGGTGGCGAAGACCGAGTAGGTGGAGGCGAAGGGGACGAAGCCCTCCAGCGCGAGGCCGGCGGCGGCCCCCATCATCACCTGCTCGGCCATGCCCATCTGGTAGAACCGGTCCGGGAGGGCGTCGCGCAGGATGTGCATGTCGGTGTACTTGGCCAGGTCCGCCGAGAGCCCGACGATGCGCGGGTCGGCTTCGGCCGCCCTGAGCAGGGCGTGTCCCAGGGGCGCCTGAACAGTCCGGGCCCCGGGGTCGGCGGTGGACGCGATCATGGCGTCCGAGGTCAGTCGGCGTTCGGTGGTCGGACTCAACTCCGGATCCCCTCCTCCAGCTGCTGGTGGGCCTTCTCCCACTCCTGCGGCTCCACCCTCATGAAATGCAGTTTCTCTCGCTGTTCGAGCATGGCCACTCCCTTGCCCATCCTGGTGTCGCAGATCAGGGCCTTCGGTGCGCCGGCCATCGGGCGCAGCTCGTCCAGGGCCGCAACCACGGCGGCGGGGTCGTTGCCGTCGACCCGTCGCGCGATCCAGCCGTTCGCCCTGAACTTCTCGTCAGCGGGGTCGGTGCGCATGACCTCCTGGGCGGGCCCGTCGGCGACCTGCCCGTTCATGTCCACGACGGCGATCACGTTGTCCAAGCCGAAGTGCGCCGCGGCCTGGACCGCCTCCCAGGTGGAGCCCTCGCTCAGCTCCCCGTCCGAGAGGATGTTGTAGACCAGCGCGCCGCTGCCCTTGCGGCGCATGCCCAGGCCCGTGCCGACGGCGACGCCGAGCCCGTGGCCCAGCGACCCTCCGGAGATCTCCATCCCCGGGGTGTACGTGGACATGCCGGACATGGGCAGCCGCGAGTCGTCGGTCGCGTAGGTGGACAGCTCCTCTTCGGGGATCACGCCCGCCTCGGCGAGCGCCGCGTACAGGGCGATCGCGTAGTGCCCGATGCTCAGGAAGCAGCGGTCACGCCCCTCCCACGCGGGGTCGTCCGGGCGCATGCGCAGCGCGTCGGTGTACAGGGCGGCCAGGACGTCGGCGATGCCCAGGGCCTGGCCGATGTAGCCCTGCCCCTGGACCCGTGCCTGAATCAGGGCGTTGCGGCGGATGCGGTAGGCCGCCTCGCGCACACCCGCGATCCGGGCGTCCCAGTCCGCCGGAGCGGGCGCCTCGGCGCTGTGCTCGTTACCGTTGCTCACGGGTTCTTCCCCTCAGTCCGCTTCTCGTATCCGCTGATCGCGGCGACCTTGGCCGCCGAACGCGACTCCGGATCGAATCGGTGCCCGAGCCACTGGGAGACCAGCGCCCGCGCGTGCTCCAGGCCGATGACCCTCTCGCCCAGCGTGAGGACCTGGGCGTCGTTCGACTTGATGGCGCGCTCGACCGAGTAGGTGTCGTGGGCCGTGACGGCGCGAACACCGGGCACCTTGTTGGCCGCGATCGCGACCCCGAGCCCGGTACCGCAGACCAGCAGGGCACGGTCCACGGTCCCGTCCGCGACCAGTCTCGCCGCGCGGACGGCCACGTGCGGGTAGTCGGTCTTCTCGTCGGGGGCCACGCCCACGTCGACGACTGCGGCCACGCGCGCGTCCGCCTCCAGGTCGGCCCTGAGGACCTCCCTGTAGCTGAGTCCGGCCCCATCGCTGCCGATCGCTATGCGCATTTCGGTCATTTCTCTCCCTCTTTCACCAGAATTGATCGCGCCGCGGTGACGGTCCACGCGAAGGAGACCGCTCCCGGGTCGGGCGTGCCCAGGCTCCTCTCCGCGAGGGGGCGCGCCCTTCCCCTCCGGGGCCTCAGGCCGGCGGTCTCGGCCGCGGCCCTCTCCGCGGCCGCGGCCGCCTCCGGCCAGGCCTGCGCCAGCGGCCGGTTCTGCTCGCGCGCCTCTCGCAAGGTGGCGACGAAGGGGATCACGGCGTCCACGAACGTCTTGTCGCCGGCCTCGGCGCCGCCCAGTTGTGTGACGGCGTCGAGGAAGCGGCCCGCGGCGGCGACCAGGTCGTCCTCGCTCGGGACCCCGGTGTCGCCGAGGTGCGCGCCGAAGGCCCGCAGCCCCGCGCCCCAGAGGACCCCGGACGTGCCGCCCGCCTGGTCCGCCCACGCGTCCGCGGCCAGGCCGAGGGTCGTAGCGGCGCCCGCGTGGTTCTCGACAGCACGCTCGGCGGCGGCCAGCGCGGCGGAGACCCCGCGCACCATGCCGCGGCCGTGGTCCCCGTCCCCCGCGACGGAGTCGAGCCGGCCAAGCTCGGACTCGCCCTCCGCGATGCGCGCGTGCACCGCGCGCAGGGCGGCGGTGGCGAGCGCGGCCCACTCGCGCGACGGGGTGTCCCCCTGGGGGATCGGATCAGCGGCGGGGCCCGCCGGCTCCGATCGGTGGGGGCCGTTCGGACCCGGGGCCGGGCCGGTGGAGGCCTCCCTGCCGCGGGCCGCCCCCTTCGTGTAGGCGGGGGTGCGCGCGGGAGCGGTCCAGTAGCTCTCCAGCTCGGGGTCCAACCAGGTGACCGAGAGGGAGGTACCGGCCATGTCCAGGCTGGTCACCAGCTCGCCCACCTCCGGTTCGACCAGGGTGAGGCCGGAGCGGCGGAGCAGCGGGGCGACATGGCCCCAGAGCAGGAAGAGCTCCTCGTACTTGGTCGCCCCCAGACCGTTGAGCACGACGGCCACGCGGTCGGAGGCTCCTTCGGGGGCCTCTGCCAGCACGCGGGCCACCAGGTCGGCGGCCAGGTCGCGGGCCGGGGGCAGCGGCCCTTCGGACAGCCCCGGTTCCCCGTGGATGCCCAGGCCCAGCCCCATACCGCGGCCCGGCAGGTCGAAGAGCGGACGCTCCGCCCCCGGAATTGTGCAGCCGGCGAAGGCCACCCCGATGGTCCGGGTCGCCGTGTTGGCGGCGCGGCCGGCCCTCTCGGTCTCGGCCAGCGGGAGCCCGGCCTCCGCGGCGCCCGCGAGGACGCGGAAGACCGTGAACCCGCCGGCGATGCCGCGCCGCTGGTCCCGCGTGTTGGGCGGCGCGCTGGCGATGTCGTCCGTCACCACCAGGTGGCGCGTCTGCACGCCCTCCTCCTGGAGGCGGCGGGCGGCGAGGTCGAAGTTGATCACGTCGCCCTGGTAGTTGCCGTAGGCGAAGACCACCCCTCCCCCGTTGTCGGCCGCCCGGGCTACGGAATAGGCCTGCGCGGCGGAGGGCGAGGTGAAGACGTTGCCCACCACCGCCCCGTCCGCCAGCCCGGGGCCCACCAGGCCGGCGAAGGCCGGGTAGTGTCCCGCGCCGCCGCCGAGGACGACGGCCACCTTTCCGGGCGGGCCCGCGACGGTGCGCACCACACCGCCGGGGACCGCGGAGACCGTGTCGGCGTGGAGGTCGGCGAAGCCCCGGAGCGCGTCCTCGCTGAACGACACGGGATCGTCGTGGATTCTGGTCATGGCGTTGTTCCTTGGTCCGTGGTTCGTCCGGTCAGCCGACGAGCGCGAGGCTGATCTGCGGCACGTAGGTGACCGCGATGAGCACGAGGGAGCTGGCCAGGTAGAAGGGCAGCAGGGCGCGGACGGTCTGTTCGATGCGGATGCGGGCGATGGACGTGGAGATGTACAGGGTGGTGCCGACCGGCGGTGTGAACAGGCCGATGCCCAGGTTGAGCACCATGATCACGCCGAGCTGGACGGGGTCCAGGCCGATGCCCGCGGCGATGGGCAGGAGCACCGGGGTGAGCAGCAGGATCGCCGGCGACATGTCCAGGAAGGCACCGACGAACAGCATCAGGAGGTTCATCAGCAGGAGGATGACCACACCGGCCGTGATGCTGCCGAGCAGCATCGAGGACAGCTGCTGGGGCACCTCCTGGACGGTGATGAACCACCCGAGCGCGGAGGAGGCCATGATCAGGAACATCACGACGCCAGTGGCCGCGGCGCTGTTGACGGCGGACCGGGCGAGGCCGCTCAGGGTGAGGTCGCGGTAGACGACCACCCTCAGGAGCACCGCGTAGAGAGCGGCGAGCACGGACACCTCGGTCACCGTGGCCACCCCGCCGAAGAGCAGGACGCGGATCAGGACGATGGGCGCCAGGACCAGAGGTAGCGAGAGCAGGACGCCCTTGAGGACCTTGCGCCAGTCGAGGGGCTCGCGCACCACCGGGTACCCGCCGCGTCTGGCGACGAACCAGCAGACCAAGAGGAGCGCCGCGGCCAGGAGCAGGCCGGGGACGATCCCCGCCAGAAACAGGGCCGCCACGGACACGCCGGACACCGACGCGTAGAGGATCAGCGGGATGGAGGGCGGCAGCAGTACACCGAGGATCGACGAGGAGGCGTTGACCGCGGCGGCGTAGGGGGCGGGGTAGCCCTCCCTCTTGGTCCACGGGATCAGCACCGAACCCAGGCCGGAGGCGTCGGCGACGGCCGATCCGGAGACTCCGGAGAAGACGACCGAGGTGGCCACCGAGGCCTGGCCCAAGCCGCCGCGGAACCGTCCCAACAGGCTGGAGGCGAGCGAGATCACCTGTGCGCCGAGCTTGCCGCTGGTGAGCAGGTCGGCGGTGAGGATGAAGAACGGGATCGCCAGGAGCAGGAAGCTGACGCTCGGCGAATAGGCGGTCTGCGCGACGATCTGCAGCGGGACGTCCCCGACCAGGAGGAGGCCCGCGAGCGTGCTGGCCAGCAGGGCGAAGGCCACGGGCATGCCCAGGGCGAGCAGGACCAGGAAGGCGAGGAAGGCGACAGCGACCTCAAGCACGGTTCTCACCTTCCTCTGCGGCTTCGGTGAGTGTGGCGTAGGCGCGGATGCCGCACTGGACCGCGAGCACGGCGATCGTGACCATGAAGGCCAGGAAGCTCCAGAGCACCGGCCAGCCCAACATCGGGCTGAGTTGGCGGGACATCGGGACGATCAGCTGGAAGGAGAGCAGGAGCACGAAGACGTGGGTGAGTGCGCTGAGCACCCACATGTACAGCTCCACGCGGCGGCGGCGCTCGGGCGCGAACTTGTTGGTGAAGTAGTCGACGGTGAGGTGGCCCCGCCGCCCCATGGCCGCGATGACCCCGCCCGCGATCAGCCAGGGGAAGAGGTAGGTCGGGAGTTCGGTGCTGATCTGGCTGCTGGTGTTGAAGGCGTAGCGCATGATCACGCCGTAGACGAGCGCACCGCCGATCACTGCCGTGGCGGCCACCGCCAGAGCGGATCCCAGCATGATGAAGGGGCGGTCCGCCGGGTGGAGGGCCAGCCGGTCGGGATGCTCGGCAGCCGCCGTCTGGAGACGGGGGTCGGCCCCGCCCCCTCCGTTTGCCGCGGTTGTCATGATCCGCTCCGCTCTGGGCTGGTCTGCTCGGCGGTGCGCCGCAGTTCGTCGACCAGTTCCGGGTATCGCTTCTCGTAGGTGTCGTAGACCCCGGCGGTCGCCTCACGCAGGGCTTCCCGGTCCGGTTCGGTCACCGTGAGGCTCTCCTCGAATTCGGAGAGGATCGCCTCGGACTGCTCGGCCATGAGTTCACGCTGGTGGTCGCGCGCGGAGGCCGCCGCTTCGGTGAGCACCTGCCGGTCCTGTTCCTCCAGGGAGTCCCAGGTCTGGGTGCTGATGAGGAAGGGGGTGACCTCGTACTTGTGCCCGGTCAGGGCCAGTTCGGTCTGGACCTCGTTCAGGCGTGAGGCCGCGATGTTGACCAGGGGGTTCTCCTGGCCGTCGACGGCTCCCTGCCGCAGCCCCAGGTAGAGCTCGCCGAAGTCCATCGGGGTGGGGTTGGCGCCGAGTTCGTCGAAGATGGCGACCGTCATCGGGTCGTCGGGGGTGCGGATTCGCAGCCCCTTGAGGTCCTCGGGTGCCTCCACGGGGCGCCGGCTGTTGGTGGTGTGGCGGATGCCGTTGTCCCACCAGGCCAGGACGTGGTAGCCCTTCTCCTCGGCGAGCGCGGCGATCTGGTCGCCCACGGGCCCGTCGATGACGGCGTAGGCGTGTTCGGGTGAGTCGAAGAGGAAGGGGAGGCCGAAGAGGCCGGCTTCGGGTACGGCCACGGAGAACGAGCCCTGGCTGTTCGCCGTGATGTCCAGGGTGCCCGAGGCGACGGAGACCATCATCTCGGAGTCGGAGCCGAAGGTCTCGGCGCCGAAGACCTGGACGCGCAGGCGGCCGTCGGTGGTTTCGGAGACGAGCGAGGCGAACTCGTCGGCGGCGAGCGACCGGGGGTTGCCGGGTGCGGCGCCGTGGCCGAGGAGCAGCCTGCGCTCGACCCCGTCGGCGGCGACCTGATGGTGCAGCGCGTTCGCGACCAGGCAGAGGACGAGGCTGAGGGCAATCATGCCCGAGAGGGACAGCAAGCGTCTCCGAATCAATCGGGACACCTCCTTGCGTGCGGCCGTGCGCTCGCGCGGCGGCCATCTTGCGGTCAGTGGATGTGGGAGCCGCCGTTGACGTCGAACGTCGCACCTGTGACGTATCCGACCTCGGGGCCGCAGAGGTAGGCGATCAGGCCGGCGACGTCGGCGACGTCTCCGCCGCGTCCGACGGGGATCTCTTCGATGAGCTGGGCCCGACGCTCGTCCGTGAGCTTTCCAGCGGTGATGTCGGTGCCGATGAACCCCGGGGTGACCGCGTTGACGACCACGCCGTCGGGGGCCGCTTCGCGGGCCAGCGCCCGGGTCAGCCCCAGCACCGCGCCCTTGGCGGCGGAGTAGTGGGAGCCCCCGAAGACGCCTCCACCGCGCTGGGCGCTGACCGAGGACAGGTTGACCACGCGTCCGTGGCCCCGCTCGCGCATCCCCGGCAGGGCGCGCCGGGTGGCGAGGAAGGTCCCCTCGACGTTGACGGCGAAGATCCGTCGCCATTCGTCGAGCGTGATGTCGGCGAAACGCGTGGGCGCGGTGATGCCCGCGTTGTTGACCAGGGCGGTGACCGGGGGCAGGTGGCTCCCCTCGACCGCGGCGAAGGCCTGGTCTACCGATTCCTCGGAGGTCACGTCCGCGGTGGCGGCGAGGGTGGGGACGGAGTACTCGGCGGAGATCTGCTCGGCGGCCGCCGAGGCGGCGTCGCCGTCGATGTCCAGGATCGCGATCGCGAAGCCGTCGGCGGCGAGTCGGGCCGCCGTGGCGAGCCCGATACCACGGGGGGAACCCGCGCCGGTGATGACCGCGCAGCGGTCGGTGTCGGTGTGCGTGTGGGTGTTCACGATGACTGGGTGCTCCCTTGTTCGGCGTGGGTGAGCAGGCCGCCCACCAGGTCTCTGCTGCGTGCGGCGTCGGCCGCACGGTCTGTCTCGGCGACGTCGCGGGTCTCCAGTTCGAGGATCAGGTCCCCCTGGTAACCGGCCTCTTCGAGCGCCACGAGGACGCCCGGGAAGTCGGCCCGGCCGCGACCGATGCCGATGTTGATGTCGCCCGGCAGCGCGTCGCGCAGGTGGACGTGCTCGATCCGGTCGGCGTTCTGTTCCACCCAGCTGACCTCGTCAGCGCCGCCGGCGCTGACGTGGCTGGTGTCGAACACGAGGCCGATCCGCTCCGCGGGCAGTCGGGACAACAGGTCGGCGGCCCGCTCGGTGGAGTGCGCCAGGCGGTGGAAGTGGGGGGCCTCGACCAGGACGCGCACCCCGTGTTCGGCGGCTTGGTCGGCTGCGGCGAGCAGGCGCCGGGCGACCTGGTCCAGGTCGGCTCCGAGGTCTCCGGAGAGGGGTTCGCGGTCGGCCTTTCCGCAGGGGAGGACGAGGCTGGCGCCGCAGGCGGCGGCGGTGTCGATGAGCGGTCCGAGCACCCGGGCCAGGTCGGCGTCGCTCAGGTGCGGGTCGTTGAGGTCGCCGGGGTCGGCGTTGACGGCGCAGACCCTGAGCCCCGCGGCGGAGGCGGCGTCGGCGACCGCGTCGGGGTCGCCGTGGAAGGGGACCGTCACGTGGTCGCACACACCCGGCAGCGCCCCGATGTCGATGTGCGCGAAGCCCAGTTCCGCGATGGACGCCAGCGCCTCACGGAACTCCTGCCGCCGAAACGTGATCGTCGAGCAGCCGAGCCGGGGATGCACTGTCACGGCCCGAGGCTGGGCCGCGGAAGGCTGAAATGGTGTGTGGTGGCTCATAACCGCAGGTGACCCCCGTCTCGGTTGTTTCCGGGACGTTAACCTGCCCTGCCATTCCATGTCAACTGTCGACTGTCGACCGTCACCATTCGAGGTCATCCGCGATAGGCTCTCCCCAGGCGGCCCACGCGCCGCAGGCGACCGCAACCGCAGGGCCGCGACGGCCAGCAGACCCGATGGGAAGTGCATTCATGACCGACGTGGAGCTGCCACTGGGCGGGGTCGAACGCCGGAGTCTCAAGGAGCAGTCGCTGGAAAAACTCCGTTCGGCGATCGAGACGGGCACCCTGGCCCCGGGTCAGCGCCTGGTGGAGACGCAGCTGAGCAAGGCTCTGACCGTCTCCCGCGGAACCCTGCGCGAAGCGGCCCAGGTGCTCATCCAGGAAGGGCTGATCGCCACCGACGAGCGGGGCCGGATGGTCGTCCGGGTCCTCACCCAGCGGGAGGTGCACGACATCTTCGCGGTGCGCAGCGCCCTGGAGTGCCTGGCCGCGCGCACCATCGCGCTCTCCGACCACCGCGAGGAGTCGGTCCTGGAGCTGGAAGGGGCCCTCGAACCCCTGCGGGAGGCAGGCTCCTCGCTCCAGGCCCTGATGGACGCGGACATGGCCTTCCACCGGCTGCTCATCGTGCACAGCAGGAACGAGACGCTCCTGCGCTCCTGGGACCACATCCTGGGGTCAGTCCGGGCGACCATCACGCGCGCGGGCGTGGCGGAGGCGCTGCGCAACATGGGTTGGGACCGGCACATCCCCCTGGTGCGGGCCATCGCGACGGGCGACCCGGACACCGCCTCCCAACGGCTCCAGGAACACCACGCGGAAACCGCCGAACGCCTGGCCGACCTCATCTTCAAGGACTGACACGGCCCCTGCCCGGGTGCGGTTCGGCCCGGCCGGCCCCTGTGCGCACCCCAGACCCCTGGCTGCGGCAACCGGACCGCGGGCCCCGTCGCCGCGCCGAGCTTCGTCGGCGTTGGCCGCCCATGACGGACAGGACCACCGTCGAGCCGGTGACCGGAGAGTTGGCGGATACCGCCCTGGCTGTTGTCCCCTCGGGGCCCTCGGAGGGCTCCGAGGGCCCCGAGGGGACGGAAGCGGCAGAAGCGGGCGGATGGCTGCGGCTGGAGGTCCGTTTTCAGTATTCAACCTCCAGGCAGAGTCCCGGGACCGATCTCGTTCGGGCCCTGCTGTCTGCCCGGGCCCCGCGCGTCCTGTCCCAGCAGCTCGGCCATGGACGCCTCGGACAAGTAACGGCGATCGCTGACCTGCCACTCGTCATGCAACTCGGCCAGCACCGCCCCGGCCAACCGCCCCAATGCCTTCGGACTCGGGAAGACCTGCACCACGTCCGCCCGGCGACCTCGCGATTCAACCGCTCCAGCGGGTTGGTCGATCAGATCTTCTTCCGAAGCCCGCTCGGGAAGTCCGCGAACGCCGTGATGTCCACCGCCGCCCCCGCCACCAACATCGTCGCAACCGTGTCCAGATGGGTGCGCACCGCCTCGGCGTTGCTGGGCGAAGACCGTGCGGATCGTGGCCGCGACCATCTCCCCCGCCCCTTGGGCCTTGGGCCAGCACATCACGCACGAAATGCACCCGACAGCGCTGCCAGGCCGCCCCGGGGAAACTGCTTGCGTGGGAGTCCGAGACCACCAAATGGACACCGCCCAGACCGCGTGAACGCAAGGACCGCAGGAACTCGGCCCAAAACGCGCGGGTCTCGCTGTCACCGACCGCGACCCCCGGCGCCTCCCGCCGCCCCTGAGCGCTCACCCCAGTAGCGATCACCACAGCCTGGGAGGCGATGCGGTGATGCACCCGAGCCCTGCAGTAGGTCGCGTCCAAGAACACGCAGGGGAAGGCGGTGTGGTCCACGAGCCGTTCGGCGAACGTTTCGATTTCTTCGTCCAGCGCCACGCAGATGCGCGAGACCTCGGTTCTGGAGTTCCCGAAGTCGGATCTCGGGGCTTCGACCAGGTCATCCACCGATCGGGGGGAGACCCCGACCTGCATGATCACGGCGAACAGGGCCCGATCGATGCGTCGGCCCTCGGGAAGAACGACCCGGAGCGGAGTTGGGGGAACTTCAGCTCCACGTCCCGGTCGTGGTGGTCAGGGTGGACTCACAGTGACCGTTGCGGCGGTCGGTGCGCCCAGGCGTGCGTTGGCGGGGGTGAACGCGCCGTTGGCGGCGGTGGTCTTGTCGATCAGTTCCTGCAGCATCCGCTCCAACGCGAGGCGGACCATGTCCACGTTTTCGGCGGCTTGTAGTGACTCCAGGAGCTGTTGCAGGTCGTGCTGGGACAGAGCCATCGTGCGTCCTTGAGTGAGAACTTCAGACCTTCCCTCGCCTTGGCGGTCAAACGGCGACTCGACTGGTTTCAATAGCCCCGCAGGTCACATCCCTGAACCCGGAGTTACAGCACTCCGAGGGACATGACCGCTGGGTGGGTACACCGTTCCTACAGTGCATGCCGACACGGACAGAACGGAGACGCGATGACAGGTGAGAGAGCTGAGTTGGCTGCGTTGCTCACCGCCGCGGAACACGCCGCCCCGGTGTTCTCGCTCGATGTGGTCGCCCGTAGCCTGCGCGCCCGGATCGCCGCGAGCTCGGTGTCGTTCCTGTTCGTCGACGTCGCCGGTCAACAGATGGCGCGGATCAACGAAGAGAACACCAACCGCAACGGCCCTCACATCGACCAGGTTCCTCTGCCCGACAGTGTCTACACCCAAGTGCTGCGTGTCCAGGAATTGATACGAGTGCCCGCCGAGGGAGGCGGGGAGCGTGTGCTGGCGCCGGTGACCAACCGAGGCGACACCATCGGCCTCCTGGAACTGCTCGTGCCGGAGGCCACCGAGGAGGTCCTAGCCCAAGTACGCGAGGCTGCCCACGCGCTCGCCTACATCATCGTCACCGACCGGCGTTTCACCGACCTCTACCACTGGAGGCAGCGCACGACACCGGTCAGCCTGGCGGCTGAGATCCAACACCAGCTCCTGCCCGACGCCTCATGTTGCGAAGCACCGCAGTTCACCCTTGCTGCGGCCCTGGCGCCCGCCGACTCCATCGCCGGAGATACCTACGACTACGCCCTGGACCTGGACCACCTGAACCTCTCAATCACCGATGCCATGGGACACGATGTCGACGCCGCCCTCATGGCCACCCTGGTCGTCAACGCCTCCCGCAGCGCCCGCCGCGCCGGGAACTCCTTGGCAGAGCAAGCGGAGGCGGCCCACCGGGCCCTGGTCATCCATGGCGGCCACTCGTTGGTCACGGGGCAGATGCTGCGCGTGCCCCTGCGCGGAAACGGTGCGCGCCTGGTCAACGTCGGGCACCCCTGGCCACTGCTCTTGCGGGACGGCACCGTGGGCCAAGTGCAGTTGGATGTCGACCTGCCTTTCGGTGTGCCTGTGAACGCCTCCTATCGGGAGCAGGAGTTGGATCTTCGCCCAGGTGACCGCCTTGTTCTGTACACCGACGGTCTACAGGAGCGCGCGGCGGAGACGGTCGACCTGCCGAGTCTGATCGGTGACACGGCCTCTGAACACCCACGTGAGGTGGTGCACTCGCTCATCGTTGCCGCCGCTGATGCCAGTGGCGGACACCTGCTCGATGACGCCACCGTCATCTGCCTTGACTGGCGCGGCTCTCACCCGGCCAGTGGTGGACCGGCATGTGCTGGAGCAGACCGCACGTAGGCACACATCAGCCCAGGACATGGCGCAGCTCGCGCATCATCCTGCGCTGCGATCAGGGCGGAACCGACGCCGATGTCGCCCGGGAACTTGGGATCTGGCCACAAACAGTCGGCACGTAGCGCAACCGCAACATCGACGGCGGTCCAGAAACACTCACGGACAAGGGGTCCCTGGGCCGGCCCCCGCAAAATCACCGACCTCGAGCGTGCGCTCCCGAGCCGGCAGGATCCGCTGGGCGTGTTCGGTCATGGTCACCTCCTCGGAGTCCAGCTCGGCGATCCGGCCGTCGCGGGAAGGGCAATAGTTGCCGGTGTCCAGCACGGTCTTCCCATTCAGCAACCCCTCGGGCAGGAAACTGTAGGCGCTCAGCGGGATACTGAGCAGGGTTGCCTCCCCAGCATGGACGGCCTCTTCCACGGTGCCAGCTAGAGCTCGCTGCCCCAACTCCTGGACCAGACCGCTAAGGCTCTGGGGGCCACGTGAGTTGGCGATCACCACATCGATGTCCGCCGCAACCGCCAACCGCGCGACGGCGGTTCCAATCTCTCCGCTTCCGATGATTCCCATGGACATTGCCGTTACCTCTTTTCGTCGTGATCGCACACACACCATCAGCGCACGAGCGCGTGCCCACAAACGAGGACCTGACACCAGTGTTAGGGGCAAATCACGGGAGGTAGTGCTTCACGAGCAAGGGCCTGACCAGGGATCTCCGAGCCGACCATTAAGCGCCTAGTTCTCTGCGTACCGGTTGATGCCCATGGGTTCGGCCGCGCAGCGCCGGTACACCGCTTCGAACCCCGGGTGGAAGACCTGGTTCCGGGTTTCGACACGGCGCTGCCACTCCTGGATCTCACCGGTGCGGTCGCGTACCTCGGCGAGGATCTGCTCCTCGTTCACGCTGGTGACCTGTCCCTTGTCGACCACGATCTCCCCGTCGACCATCACCATGTCGATCGAGGAGCCGTTCTCGGCGTAGACAAGGTGCCGGTCGAGTTCGTTGCGCGGGGTGAACGCCAGCGTCGTTGTGTCGTACATGACCAGGTCGGCGCGCTTCCCCTCTTCAACGGAGCCGATTTTGTCCTCCAGGAGCGCGCTACGTGCGCCGCCCAGTGTGGCCGCGCTCAGCACCTCCTCCGTGGTCGGCCAGGCTGTGTGGTCGGGCGTGCTGACCTTGTGCAGCAGTCCTGCCGCCTTGATGACGTCGAGCATCCGGGCGCTGTCACTGCTCGACATCCCGTCGCTGCCTAGGGCCACGTTGACTCCGGCGTTGTGGAAGGCACGCCAGGGCGCGATCCCGGAGCCCAACTTGAGGTTGGAGATGGGGTTGTGTGAGACCGAGGTGCGGGTCTCGGCGAGCAGGTCGATGTCCTTGTTCGTCACCCAGATTCCGTGCGCCAGGGTGGTGTTGTGGCCCAGGGCGCCGAGCCGGTGCAGGTGCTCGACCATGGTGGTTCCGTAGAACTCGCGGCCGGTGACCATCTGTGTCTTGGTCTCCAGCACGTGGATGTGGCACTGGGCGCTGTGGCGCCTGGCCAGCTCGGCTGTCTCAGCGAGCAGGTCGTCGGTGCAGCGCTGCGGCCCTGAGGGCGCGACCATGTAGCGCAGTCTGCCCTGCGCGGCCCCGTCGAAGCGTTGGAACGCCTCGGCGCTGAAGTCCATGTAGTCCCGCGCGGTGGGCAGGGGTAGCGCGCGGACCTGTTCGATCAGCTGGCGGGGGACGGTCCCTTCGGTGTAGGGGAGGGTGTCAGTGAACGGCCGGTTGATGATGTGGCCGGAGATGTTGGCACGGATTCCCGCCTCCGCGTAGGCGTCGAAGACCGCGGCGAGCTGGTCGTGGTCCTGCGCGGGTGTTTCCAGGACGTCGTCGACCAGGCAGGTCACCCCGGATTTGAGGGATTCGATGGCGACAAGGAGCGTACGCAGCCGGATCAGGTCCGGGGGCAGGGGCGCCGAGCCGATGATGGGGTAGGCCAGAAGCATCCACAACTCCAGGGGGAGGTTGTCGTATCGCCCCCGGAACAGGGCTTCCCAGGAGTGGGTGTGGCCGTTGACGAACCCGGGGACCACTAGCCGGTCCCGGCCGCTGATCACGGTGTCGCCTGGTCGGGCGGTGAGGTCGGTTCCGACCTCGGCGATGCTCCCGTCCTCGATGAGGATGCTGCTTTCGATCGGGCGTGTGCCCGAACCGGGGGCCATGGTGAGTACTGTGGCGTTCTCGATCAGGATTGCCATTGCGAGTGTCCTAGCGTGGGCTGTTACCAGTCAGAAGGAAGGGGTCACACCCGCTCAGGCAATCGCTTCGCACCGAACGCACTGCTCACCCAGGCGGCGGCCGGGGCCGCGGCGATGGCGACGACGATGCCCTGGACGGCTGGGACTCCGAGGTCGAAGGTGGTGCCCAGGACCGCGGCGAGCGTGCCGAGCAGGTAGGCCGCGAAGCATCCCCAGCGTAGTGGCGGGTTCGCGTCCTCGTCGGGCAGGCTCGCCTTGTGGACCAGGAAGTACTGGCCGATGAGCGCGCCGCCGAGCGGCGGGATGACCACGCCGAGTACGACGAGGAACGTCTCCAGGGACTCATAGATCCCGGTCACGGCGATGATGATGCCCAGGATCACCCCGATGACGATGAAGGGGCGCTTGTTCCCGACGCGGAACAGTTCGGCCCCCGCGACACCGAAGGCGTAGGCGGCGTTGTCGTTGGTGGTCCACAGGTTGACGACGAGCAGCGCCAGTCCGACGCCGAGCAGCCCCATCTGGATGAGGACGACGGCAAAGTCCGGCTCCCCGTAGGCCGAGGCTCCGATCCCACCGAAGAAGAGCATGAGGCTCTGGCAGGAGAGCACGGCGCCCGCGGTCGCCAGAAGGGCGGCGCGGCCGCTGCGGGCGAACCGGCTCCAGTTCCCCACTTGTGTGCCGCCGCTGATGAACGTGCCGATCATGATGGTCAGGGCTGCACCAACGCTGATCGTGGTGTCTCCCCCGGCTTGCATCAGCGCGGACCATCCCCCTGTCTCGTCCAGAGCCCGGTTGGTGACCCATACACACAGCACCAGCATCAAGGGGACGGAGATCCAGCTCAGGATCTCCAGACCGCGGTAGCCGAAGTAGGCGCTGGCGCCCATGAGGACTCCGAACACCACGACGATGGGCCACACCTGGTCGAGCCCGAGGGCTTGGCCCAGGAGGTTCCCGAGCACGGCGATGGTGACGCCGTACCACCCCACCTGGGTTCCGCCCAGGACGATGCCGGCCCATTTCCCGCCAGCCACTCCGAGCAGTCGCCGGCAGAGCAGGACGGTGCTGAGCCCTGTGCGGGCGCTGATGACGGCGAGCGCGGAGATGTAGGCCGCGAGGACGCAGACGGCCACCCCGGCCCAGAGGAGGAACTCTCCGAAAGCGAAGTTCACCGCGATCTGGCCGCCAGCGATCATGGTGGGGCCGAAGAATATGAAGCCGAACAGCAGGATGAGCAGGGAGCTCATACTGCGGCGATCACTGGCAGGCACAGGCACCAAGGGGTAGTCCCGATCGATCCCTTGACCTGTGTCCGTGCTAGGCGCATTGCCCTCTGGCAACACGTTCAACGAGGAGGTGTTACTCATCCCGTGTCCTCTCGCGACGATCCATGCTGACGATCATCGAAACTAAACATGGGATGTTTCTGGGTCAGCGTCGCCGCGTGGCCGAGGCGTTAAACGGACACAGTCCTCATTACGTCGCCGCGCCCCTGGTCAGCGAACTCGGTGGAGTCGTTTCGGCACACCGCCCCCGGCGGCACCGCAATGGGACTCGTGCGATGCGTCAACAGCCCCGAAGCCGCTCCGGTTCAACAGTTGTCGCTGTCCCTTTCACAGCTCATCTCATTTGGTGAGCCTGCGGAAGCAAATCAACGTGCAGGCGATGCCGGCGAACGCGAGGAAGTGCTCAGCCTTGCGCTCGTAGCGACGATGGAGTCGGCGGCATCCGGCCAGCCAGGCCATGGTGCGCTCGACCTGCCAACGGTGCCACCCCAACCGCTTCGAGGATTCCACACCCTTGCGGGCCAGACGATGGATGATCCCGCGTTCGCGCAGCCATCGGCGCAGGTGGTTGTAGTCGTAGCCCTTGTCGCCGTGGAGCTTTCCGGGTTTGCGTCGCCTGCCGCCTCGCCTGGACCTGATGGGCGGTATCGCGCGAATCAGCGGTTGCGGGGCTCGGCTGTCGTGCAGGTTCGCACCCGAGATCGCCATGGAAATCGGAAGCCCGGTCCGATCGGTGATCAAGTGGATCTTGGCGCCCTTCTTGCCCCGATCGACAGGATTCGGACCTGTCAGGTCCCCCCCTTTGAGAGCACGCATGTTGACCGAGTCGATCGCGCACCACGACCAGTCCAGCTCACCGCGGGAGCCGAGTTCGTCCAAGACCAGGCGGTGCAGCTTCGCCCACACGCGGGCCCGGCTCCACTCGCTGAAACGCCGGTGTGCGGTCGGCCCGGAGGGGCCGAAGACCGGTGGGAGCTGGGCCCAAGCGCAGCCGGTGGTCGCCACGAAGATGATCGCGGCCAACACCTCACGGTCTCCGTGTCTGCGCCGCCCACCACCTTGAGGCCGGGTGGATGCCTCGGGCACCACCCGCTGGAACAGCTCCCACAGTCCGTCCGGCACCAACCGCTCAATCATCGACACCGGGCCAGGTTATCGAGAACCCAAATGAGACGAGCTCTTACTTGGCCTGCTTGTACAGGTCCTCAACACGGGCGTTGATGCCGTGGGTGAAGCTGACGATGCGCGTCACAAACCCCAAGCTGACTGTGATGTCCTTCTCCCACAAACCGATATAACGGGTAGAGAAGAAGTCGTCAGCGCCAGGCATCTCGTTCCTGATGGTCTTCGTCTCACCCTTATCAGACGCAACGTGCCGGATCAGCAAAGCCGTCAGCTCCTCGGCGGTCCGGGCTTCATAGACCTTGATCCCCTGCTTGTCATCGTGGTGACGAACGACTGCAATCACGCCCCTCCTCCTGGAACGTCAACGGAGTAGGTAGCGCTGACCATGTGTGTCAGTCTCCCCCCAACAACCGACACACTCGCGGTGATCCTGCGCTTCTTGTCGCGGGTACCGCGTTCCTTGCCCAAGTCGAAGGTTTCCCCGCCCGGTCCCATGCGGGAAAACGCCTTGTTGACGATCCTCATGTCGTAGTCATCAAGTTCGAGACACTGGATCAACAGGTCCTTCAATAGTTCGGCGTCGGCAGCCTCATATACCTCAACCCCAGGCTGGCGGTTCCTCGTGTAGTGGACGGTTGCTATCAAGCGGCATCCTCCGTGTTCGACGTAGCCGCTCCTCGGCTCCGCTGCACGTCTGCGAAGCTACACGAGCCCAGAGGGCATTGTTTCGTGCCGGGTGTGATGGAGGCTCTGGTGTGTCCCGCGTTTTTCGGAGTCGGATTTTTGGATCCTAGGACCACATGACCCTTGAAGGAGGGCATCGTGGGACGTCGTGGATACCCCGACCAGTTCCGACGCAAGGTCTTGGACCTGGTCCAATCCGGACGCAGCGTCGCGGACGTGGCACGCGATCTGGACATCAGCACTGAAACGATCTACTCCTGGCGGCGCCAGGACCGCATCGACCAAGGTCTAGCTCCGGGCCTAACCAGCACCGAGAAGACCGAGCTCGAGCGCGAGAACCGCGAGCTCAAGCGGGCCAACGCCATCCTGAAGTCCGCGTCGGCTTTCTTCGCGGCGGAGCTCGACCGCCCACACACCAGGTAGTGGCCTACATCGACCTGTACCGGCAGGAGTTCGGGGTCGAGCCGATCTGCGAGGTGTTGCAGGTCGCCCCGTCCACCTACTACGCGGCCAAGAGCCGGACCCCGTCGTTGCGTTCGCGCACCGATGAGGCCACCACCGCCAAGATCCGGCAGGTGCACGCCGACAACTACGCCGTCTACGGGGTGCGTAAGGTCCACGCCGAACTCAACCGGCAGGGTCACCGGGTGGCGCGCTGCACCGTGCACCGGCTGATGCGCCAAGCCGGTTTGCGGGGTATCACCCGTGCCAAGGGCCCGCGTACCACCACCCCGGCCCCGGGCCCGGACAGGCGCCCTGACCTGGTCGAACGATCCTTCACAGCGGATGCTCCGAACCGGTTGTGGGTCGCTGATATCACTTACGTCCGTACCTTCACCGGGTGGGTGTACGCCGCGTTCGTGATCGACTGGGAGATTCTTGGGAGACGCGAACGTGCCCCAACGGCTCCCAACCGCTGCGAAGATCCCTCAACGGAACCCTCTGAACTGGGCGAATGCTTGTTGGCGCAGGTCGATGCGACGCCGGATCTACCTCGACACGGTAGGGGTCACAGGTTCGAGTCCTGTATCGCCCACATCACGCGGAAGCGGGTTCCCACGGGGGCCCGCTTCCGCTTTTTCGCGCCCCCGGGAGGATTTTGGGCCGTGTTTCCCTCCGCGAGGCCCACGGCACGGCGGGCAGACCCTCCGTAGGCGCCCGCTGGCCGACCCGATCCACTCCATGTTCCGGCCGTACAACCCCCGTTGGAACCCCGTTGTCCCCCGCTGGTTCCCGGGCACCGCCTCGACCCGCGGCGGTGGTTACCCGCCCGCTCCCCCGGGCAGGCCACAGGCCAGGGACGGACGCCGTCCCCGGTCGCGAGACGCACCAGTACGCCTTGGACCACCCGAGAGGAAGAGAAGGAACACCGGAAGGAGGGGTCTGCCGTGACACTCGTAGACGCCCGTATCCAGGACCACTACCCCACCCGTGTGGAGCCCGCCCAGGGCCGGGGATGGATCGAACGCCACGAGCCGACCGTCTGGCCCGGCGTGGCGAAGGGGCCCGCGAGCGCCGCGGAGCTCACCCGACACGCACGCGACGGCTTCCACATCCAACGTGACCTGCTGACCACGTCGGAGGTCTCCGCCGCCCTGAACGAGCTCCGCGCGATGGTCGAGGACCCCGTCATCCGCGCCGACGAGCGCACCATCACCGAACCGGCCTCCGACGAGGTGCGGTCCGTCTTCGACGCGCACCTGTTCAGTGACCGGATCGCCCGGCTCGTCAAGGAGCCCCGCGTCCTCGACCGGGCCCGGCAGATCCTCGGCTCGGACGTCTACGTGCACCAGAGCCGGGTGAACTTCATGCCGGGGTTCCGGGGCAACGGGTTCTACTGGCACTCGGACTTCGAGACCTGGCACGCGGAGGACGGTATGCCCGGGATGGCGGCGGTCAGCCTGTCCATCGGGCTGACCGACAACCTCCCCTACAACGGCGGGCTCATGCTCATGCCGGGGGCGCACCGCACGTTCGTCCCCTGCCTGGGACGCACCCCGGACGACAACTACCGGTCCTCGCTGAAGGCCCAGAAGGTCGGTGTCCCCCAGGAGGACGACATCGCGGAGTTGGCCCGTCGGCACGGGATCGGGCAGTTCACCGGCCCGAGCGGTTCGGCCCTGTGGTTCGACTGCAACAGCATGCACGGGTCCGGCAACAACATCACGCCGTACCCGCGATCGAACATCTTCGTGGTGTTCAACAGCGTGGACAACGCGCTCGTGGAGCCGTTCTCCGCGCGGGAGCGCCGTCCCGACTTCGTGGCCGCGCGCGACTTCACTCCGCTGAAGACCTGACCCGCCGAGGCCACGCCATGAACCGGGGCTCCCGTGCCGCCACGGTCTCGCCCGAACCCGCGGTCGTCGTTCGCGACCTGCGGGTTCGGCGCGGTGGTCGCACGGTGTTCGACGGACTGGACCTGGAGGTGGCCCGAGGCGGTGTCACCGGCCTGATGGGCCCCTCCGGGTGCGGCAAGACCACCCTGATGCGGACCGTCGTCGGTACGCAGCGCGTCCGGTCGGGTCGCGTCACGGTGCTCGGCGAGCAGGCGGGCACCCCGGCGCTGCGCCACCGTGTCGCCTACGACACCCAGGCCGCGTCGGTGTACTCCGACCTCACCGTCGAACAGAACCTGCGCTACTTCGCGCGGCTGACCGGCGCCTCCCGCTCCGACGTCGGACGCGTCCTGGACCAGGTGAACCTGCGCGACCAGGCCTCCCGCAGGGTCGACGCGCTCAGCGGCGGTCAGGCCAGCAGGGTCTCGCTCGGGGTCGCGATCCTCGGCCGCCCCGAACTGGTCGTCCTCGACGAACCCACCGTGGGTCTCGACCCGCTGCTGCGCGAGGAGCTGTGGGAGGTGTTCCGATCGCTCACCGCCGAGGGGGCGACCCTGGTCGTCTCCAGCCACGTGATGGACGAGGCCCTGCGCTGCGACCGGTTGCTCTTGATGCGCGACGGGCGCCTCGTGGCCGACACCACGCCCGAGCGCCTGCTCTCCGAGACCCGGACGAGCGACCCCGACCGCGCCTTCCTGGCCCTGATCGAGGGAGGGGCCGGATGAGTCCCACGCGCACCTTCGCCACGGCCGGACGGGTCCTGCGCCAGCTCGGCCACGACCCCCGGTCGATCGTGCTGCTGCTGGTGGCACCGAGCCTGCTCGTCGGTCTCTTCGCCTGGCTCTTCACCGACACGACGGTGTTCGACGGTATCGGCCCGGCGATCCTCGCCCTCTTCCCGTTCGTGGTGATGTTCCTGATCACCAGTGTCACCACGCTTCGGGAGCGCCGCTCCGGGACGCTCGAACGCCTCCTGTCGACCCCGATCGGCAGATTCGACCTCATCTTCGGCTACGCCTTCGCGTTCGGACTGGCCGCCGTCGCACAGGCCTTCGTCACCGTGCTGTTCGCCGTGTACGTGTGCGGGCTCGACGTCGAGGGGCCGCTGTGGACGCTGGGCCTGGTCGCGGTCGTCGACGCCCTGCTGGGCACCGCCCTCGGACTGCTGGCCAGCGCCTTCGCGCGCACGGAGTTCCAGGCCGTGCAGTTCATGCCCGTGCTGGTGTTCCCGCAGATCATCCTGGGCGGGCTCTTCATGCCGCGCGACCAGATGCCGGACGTGCTGTACGCGGTCTCCAAGTGGCTGCCGCTCAGCCACGCGATCGACGCGGTCAACGCCGTGGCGGCCGGTGACCAAGCCTGGGACGTCTACCGTCCGCTGCTGGTGGTGGCCGCCTTCACCGTGGGCGCGGTGCTGCTGGCCTCCCTCACCCTGCGCCGCCGCACGCCCTAGACTCGGGGGCGCCCTCCGGTGTGTGACGTCAGCACGGATCGGTCGGCGGGGCGCGTCGCCCGCCGTCGTCGGGGAAGGAGGGCGGGAGACGGCCCCGGGCCGCCCCTCCCCCCGAAAGGAACCCCCTCAGCATGACGACACGAGAGCCCAGTTTCTCCCTGCCTGACATGGTCCGGGGGTGGCGGGAACGCCGCCGCGAGGGGCCCGAGGTCCCGCAGGCACGCGACCGCGTACGGGACTGGACCGACGGGCGCGAACTCGGGGTGGGCCCGGCTCGGCCGACCGAGGACCCCGAGGAGGAGCCGCTGCCCGCCTACGTGCCGCGTTCCTTCGACGAGGCACTGGACCGGGCGATCCTGGCGGGCGGCCTGGTGGTCCTGGAGGGCGAGTCCGTCTCGGGCAAGACGCGGTCGGCCTACGAGGCGATCCGGCGCGCCGTCCCCGACCACCGCCTGCTCGTCCCGAGTCACGCGTGGCTCCTGCGCGCCGTCTCCCGGAAGTACGTCCTCCCCCGGGGCACGGTGGTGTGGCTCGACCACGCGGACCACCTCCTCGCCGCGGGCTCCCTCACCGAGCGCCTCGTGGACCAACTGTGCCCGCCCGGCGACCCCGGTGTGTGCGTCGTCGTCACCCTGGACTCCGTGATCCGCGCCGACCTCCCCCAGCAGATGGCGACGACCGTGTCCCGGATCGTCGACGACCGGGCCGAGCGGTTCCACGTCGACCGCGACCTGGACGGGGAGGAGCGGGAACGGGCGCGCGAACACGCCGACGACCAGCGGATCTCCCGGGCCCTGACCCCCGACGCCGTGAACGGCTTCGCCGCGGACATCACGGACGCCCCGGCCGTCCTGCGCCGCTGGCGTTCCGCGGTCGGCGGCCAGCACGCGCGGGGGGCCGCCGTCGTCTCGGCGGCGGTGGACGCGCGCAGGCTCGGGTACCGCGCCCCCCTGCCCCGGGACCTGCTGGAGGACCTGCACTGGCACTACCTCGAACCGGGCCGGCGAAGCACGGCCGAGGAGGGGGCGTTCGAGCGGGCCCTCGCCTGGGCCACCGATCCGGCGGGCGCCGCCGCCGGGTGCCTGTCCGGCGTGGACGAGCGGTCCTTCGTGCCCCACCAGCACCTGGTCTCGGAGTGGGCCCGGGACACCACCGGCGCCGAGGTGCCCACGGTCGTGTGGAACCTGCTCCCGCACCGCGTCCCGGCACCGTACCTGGCGACCCTCGGCCACACCGCCCGTGAGTCGGGGCGGACCACCGCCGCCGAACACGCGTGGACGCGGCTCCTCGACCGCCTCCCCGGACATGTGGGGTCCAACATGGGCATGGCGTCCCTGGCGCTGGAGTCCGGGGACCGCACGGCGGCCCTGCCCTTCCTGCGCCCGGCGGCCTCGGCGAACGACCCCCAGGCGATGGCGCGGCTCGGGGAGGTGCTCGGGTCGATCACCCTGGAGGGGGACGGGTCGGAGGCGGAGGAGGCCGGTCTGTTGTTGCGGCGGGCCCACAGGGAGGGCGCGGAGGTCGACCCCCTCCTGGCGGGGCTGCTCGCCTACCGGGAACGGGACGAGCGGAGGGCGTTGCGCTGGCTCGACGCCGCGGCCACGGGCGGCGACGAGGACGCGATGCTCCTGCACGCCTGCCTGGAGACCTGGGGTCGGCTCTACAGCGGGGTCGACGCCCTGTTCGACGCGTTCTCCACGGGGAGGCCGGGCCACGAGGAGATCCTCGAGATCGTCGTGGACGCGACCCACATGACGTGGCTCTCCTCCAGGTTCCGCAAGAGCGCGTGGGCGCGCCGGGCGACCATCGCGGGATACCTGCCCGCGCTGTACCTGATGGGCCGGACCCTGGAGAACGAACACCGGTGGAGGGCGGCGCTCACGCTCTACGAGGAGGCGGTGCGGCGCGGCTCCCGTGACGCGGCCCGGAGGATGCCGCGTGTGCACAGGGCGTTGGGCCGCGACGGGCGGGCCCGTGTGTGGAAGGACGTGCTCTCCCGCGCCTCCGAGCCGGTCGAGGAGCTGGCCTCACTCGTCGAGTGGCGGCTCCGTCACGAGCGGGACGGGGACGCCGCCGAAGCGCTGGAGCCGCTCAGCGTCGAGGTGGCCGTCGAGACGGACACGGAGACGCGGCCCGACCCCGACGAGCCGCCCACGAGGCCGTCCTCCTCCGGCGGTTCACCGTCGGGGCGTTCCTCCTCGGGCGGGGCATCATACTCGGGTGGGACGTCGTACTCGGGCGGCTCCTCCAGCTCCTACGACGATTCCTCGTCCTCGTACGACGACTCCTCGTCCTCCTCTTCGTACGACGACTCCTCTTCGTCCTCCTCCTACGGTTCCTCGTCGTCCGGGTCCTCCTACGACGACTGACCGGTGTCCGGGCCGTCGCCGGGCTCCGCCTCGCGGGGCGGGCCCGGGCGCGGGGCGGGCGGCGGCCGACGGTAGGGTCCGGCTCAGGCACGGGGTGCCCCGGCGCACCGACCGTTCCGCTCACCCCAAGGAAAGGCAGACACGTGTCGCACACCCCCCACGACACCCTGAACACGTCCGAGCCGCACTCGGCTCGGATCTACGACTACTGGCTCGGCGGCAAGGACCACTACCCGGCCGACCGGGAGCTGGGCGACCGCATCCTGTCGGTGCTGCCGATGATCGGCGAGATGGCGGTGCAGAACCGGGCGTTCCTCCACCGCACCGTGCGCTTCCTCGCTCAGGGCGGCGTCCGCCAGTTCCTGGACATCGGTACCGGCCTGCCCACCGCCGACAACACGCACACGGTCGCGCAGGCGGTGGCACCGGAGTCGCGCGTGGTCTACGTGGACCACGACCCCCTGGTACTGGCGCACGCCCGGGCACTGCTGACCAGCTCGCCGGAGGGGCGCACCGCCTACGTCGACGCGGACCTGCGTGACCCGGGGGTCATCCTGAGCGCCGCCGCCGAGCACCTGGACCTGACCCGCCCGGTCGCCCTCACGCTGCTCGGCGTGCTCTTCCACATCCCGGACGACACCGTGTACGAGATCGTGCGGGAGCTGGTGGCGGCCCTGCCCTCCGGCAGCCATGTGGTGATCACGCACTCCACCAACGCGGTGACCGGTCCGGCCATGGCCGAGGCCGTGAGCCAGTGGAACGCGGAGTCGTCCAACCCCATCACCCTGCGCACGCCGGAGCAGATCGAGCGCTTCTTCGAGGGGCTGGAGCTGATCGAGCCGGGGGTGGTGTCCATTCCGCTGTGGCGGCCCGAACCCCACGAGATCGGTTCGCACCGGGAGATGGACGAGTTCGGCGGGGTCGCCCGCAAGCCGTGAACGGCGGCGCGGAGAGCCGTCTGCCGCCGCGCCTGCCCCTGACGGTGGGCACGGTGTCGGGCGGCCCCGCGAGGTCGAGCGGACCCAGGCGCCGCCGCTCGGGTGGTGCGGCGCCCGGTCCGGCCGGGTGGTCCGGGGCGGGAACCGGGGCGACACGCGTCGCGGGCTGGGATCGGGCAGAGCCGGGTGAAAGACTCCCGGCAGGGCCGTGACGTGCGCGGCCGCTGCCGGAGGGGGCTGGCGATGGTGGAGGACGGGAAGGTCACGCCGAAGGTGGTGGTGGGGGTCGACGGGTCCCCCACCGCGTCCTGGGCCCTGCTCTGGGCGGCGGCCGAGGCGGAGCGCCGGGGGTGGCCGCTGCACGTGGTGTACGCGCTGGCGATGCCGCTCGTGATGTCCCTGTACGCGGGACCCACCCGGGTTCCGCCGCCGGAGGAGGTCACCACGCACGGGCACGGGGTGCTGTCCACGGCGGCCGAGCACGTGCGCGGCCGCCATGACGGACTGACCGTGGAGGAGGTCCTGGCGCTGCCGGACCCGGGCACCGCGCTGCTGCGCCAGGCCGGTCCGGACGACCTGCTGGTGGTGGGATCGCGCGGACTCGGCGCGGCCCGGTCCGTACTGGACGCCTCGGTGAGCGTCCGGTTGGCGGCGCGAGCGGAGTGCCCGGTGGTGGTCGTGCCGGGTGCCGAGGCGGAGGCGCCGACCATACCGCCGCGCCGGATCGTGGTGGGCGTGGACGGTTCCGACGACTCGCGGCGCGCGTTGGCCTTCGCCCTGCGCGAGGCGTCGCTGGCGGAGGGCGGCTCGGTCGTGGTGGTGCACGGCTGGGGCGTCACGCCGCCGTTCGACGCCGGTTCGGCGGCCGGGGGCGGCTGGGCGCCGCCGGACGACCTGCTGGACCAGCGGTCGCAGGAGATGGTGTCGCAGATGCTGGAGAGGGTCGTGGACGACGGTACCGAAGGCGTGGGGGTCTCGGTGGTGCGTGTGGGCGGGGAGGCCGCTCAGGCGATCGTGGAGGCGGGTGCGACGGCGGACCTGATCGTGGTGGGTTCGCGCGGGCGCGGAAGCGTACGCGGTCTGCTCCTGGGGTCGGTGAGCCAGGGGGTACTGCACGGCGCGACCGTCCCCGTCATGGTCCTGCCGAGGAGCCCCCGCCCGCGCGGCTGACCCGAGCACCCCGGGGGGATTACCCCCGGGGAACACCGCCGTGTCCCGCGGAGTTCCCTTTGAGGAGGAACTCTCCGCAACCGCGACAAACCCCCCGGGGTGGTCGCCATGGGACCTCGGCGCGAACGCTCCGGCCCGGCCGGGCCCGGCCGGTGACGCGGCGTGGCACCGTCGACCCCCACCCGTCGCCCCGAGGAACACGATGCCCGAGCTGCACCCGGACCTGGCCGCCGCCCGGTTCCTGCCCACCCCGTCGTTCGGCCCCAGCACGGCCCGCCTGGCCCGGCGGCTCACCGAGCGCATGCGTCCGGCGCGGGTGCCCGCCGACATGGTGGTCGAGGAGCGCACCGCCCCGGGCCCCGAAGGCGCGGCGCCGGTCAGGCTCCGGCTCTACCGGCCGCGTGCGCTCACCGGCCCCTCCCCCGCCCTGCTGTGGACCCACGGTGGCGGGTACCTCTTCGGCAGCCCGGTCCAGGACGAGCGCGGCAGTATCGAGTTCGCCCGCGAGCTGGGCGCCACCGTGGTCGCGCTCCGCTACCGCAAGGCGCCCCCGCACACCGCGCCCGCGCCGGTCGAGGACGCCCACGCGGCCCTCAGGTGGATGACGGACCGGGCCGGGGAGCTGGGGATCGACCCGCACCGGGTGGCGATCGGCGGAGCCAGCGCGGGCGGCGGCATCACGGCGGCCCTGGCCCTGATGTGCCGGGACCGGGGCGGCCCACGACCGCTGTTCCAGCTGCTCGTCTACCCGATGCTCGACGACCGCACGACCCTGCGCACCGACCTGGACGGGCTCGGCGCGCGCATGTGGTCGGTGGACAGCAACCGGTTCGCCTGGCGCTCCTACCTCGGCGGCGAGCCGGGAGGTGCGGGGGTCTCCCCCTACGCCGCTCCCGCGCGCGCCGAGGACCTGTCCGGTCTGCCCCCGGCCTGGATCGGGGTGGGCACACTGGACCTGTTCCACGACGAGAACCTGGCGTACGCCGAGCGACTGCGCGCGGCCGGTGTGCCCTGCGCGACGAGCGTGGTTCCGGGCGCCTTCCACGGGTTCGACACCTACGTCCCGCGCGCCGGGGTCGTCCGGGAGTTCCGGCGCGCGCAGGTCGCGGCGTTGCGCGCCGCCTGGGAAGAACCGCGATACCTCATGGAATGACAGGGAAACAGGGGACTTCGAGTGAATTCTGCTGGCCGGTCCCGGTCATCAGAATTCGCCCTTCACTCCCTTTGCACACGACGGCCTTCCGTGTTCTTTATTGACTGGCAAGTAACCACGCCGAACACGAAGGACGGCCATGACGAGTATCCCCCACTCCGGAATGGACAGACGCGCCCTCCTGAGGACCGCGGCCCTCACCTCGGGCGCGGCGGTCCTCGGCGGTTCGCTCGGTGCCCTGGGCGCGGGCGGCGCCGCCGCCGAGACCACGGACGCCGCCGCCCAGGCTGCCCCGAACCTGTACTGGCGCGGCGCCTGGAACGCGCGCCCGCCGAGCGGCCCCATCCAGGTGCTGGCCAACCGGCCGCAGTACATCGTGGTCCACCACACCGCGACGGCCAACAGCACCAACTACACGCTCGACCACGCGCTGAACCTGTCCAAGTCGATCCAGAACTACCATATGGACAGCAACGGCTGGATCGACACCGGCCAGCAGCTGACCATCAGCCGGGGCGGCCACCTCATGGAGGGGCGCGACCGCACCCCCGAGTCGATCGCGGCCGGCCACCACGTCGTGGGCGCCCACGTGGCGAACAACAACAACACGTGCATCGGCATCGAGAACGAGGGCACCTACATGACCCAGGGCCCCACCCAGGCCCTGACGAACACGCTGGTCGACACCCTGGCCTGGCTGTGCGGGGCGTACGGCCTCAACCCGGGCAGCGCGATCCGGGGACACCGTGACTTCAACGCCACGGCGTGCCCCGGCGACGTGCTCTACTCCATGCTCCCCGAGCTGCGCAACAGGGTCGCGCAGACCATGCGGGCCCAGGGCCTGCCCATCGCCGCCGTGCCCGCGAACGTCGTGGACGGCCCGACCTTCCCGCCGGTCCCGGACGACGAGCCGGACCACGAGTTCTACCACGGCCCGCTCCGGGGCCCGGACGACATCTCCCGCTAGCCGCGACGCAGAGGACATCACCCCGTTCGGTGTCACTCTCGACCCTCCCACGGTGCCCGCCCGACCCGGTCCACGTCCGGGACGGGCGGGCACCGCCGCGCTCCGGCCGACCAGGCATGTCGGACGTCACTCCACGTCATCACCTCACTACACTCTGCCGTGACCGCCGTCCGCGCGCACGGGCGTCACGGACGTGACCGCGCCGGCACCCACGACCGGAGGAGCACGTCATGCGGGCCACGAAGGTAGCCGACTGGGACGACCTCGAACCGCTCCGGTCGGCGCACGCGCGCGTCTCCAACGTCGACCTGGCCGTCCTGCGCCTGCCGGGGGACACCGGCAGCGGTGACGGGGTACGGGTCCTGTACGGACGGTGCCGGCACCGAGGAGCGCTCATGTCCGACGCCACCGTCCAGGACGGGGACCGGCTGGTCTGCGGCGTGCACGGCTCCACCTACGACGCCCGCAGCGGCGTCAACCTCTACTACGAGGGCGAGGACCTGGAACGGTTCGGGGCCTGGGTGGAGGACGGCGCGGTCTGGGTCGACGAGGAGGAGGTCCTCGCGTGGGAACGCGAGCACCCCCAGAACTACGACCGCACCGCCTACCAGGGCTCCTACGCCGACTTCACGGGCACCCCGGACGAGCCGTTCAACGACCGTATCCACGAGCTGGCCTCGGAGGGGCTCAGCCGGGTGGGCCACCACGGTGAGGTGGCGGCCATGGGTGTGCCCCGGAGCGAGCTCCCCTCCTGGGACGACCTCCAGATCGTCACCGCGGAGCTCCACACGCCCCCGCTGCTCGACGACCACCCGGTGGGCACCGAGGTGGTGGTCGGCCCCAACGCCCGCCGCCCCCTCACACTGGACATCCCCCTGCTGGTCTCGGACATGAGCTTCGGCGCGCTCTCCGCCGAGGCCAAGACCGCGATGGCCCGGGGCGCCGAACTGGCCGGAACCGGAATCTGTTCGGGAGAGGGCGGGATGCTCCCGGAGGAGCAGGAGGCCAACAGCCGCTACTTCTACGAGCTCGCCTCCGCCCGTTTCGGCTACTCCATGGACAAGGTGGCCCGCTGCCAGGCCTTCCACTTCAAGGGCGGCCAGGCCGCCAAGACCGGGACCGGAGGCCACCTGCCGGGCAGCAAGGTGAGCGGGCGCATCGCCGAGGTGCGCGAGGTCCACGAGGGCCGCCCCGCCATCTCTCCGGCCCGCTTCCCCGACCTGGTCTCGATCGCCGACTTCCGCCGGGTGGCGGCCGAGGTGCGCGAGGCCACGGGAGGCATCCCGGTGGGCTTCAAACTGTCGGCCCAGCACGTCGAACGCGACCTGGACGCCGCGCTGCGGATCGGGGTGGACTACGTGATCCTGGACGGCCGGGGCGGCGGCACCGGGGCCGCCCCGCTGCTGTTCCGGGAGAACATCTCGGTGCCGACCATCCCCGCCCTGGCCCGGGCCCGGCGCCACCTGGACCGGTTGGGCCGCCGCGACGTCACCCTGATCGTCACCGGCGGCCTGAGGGTCCCCGCCGACTTCGTCAAGGCGCTGGCCCTGGGCGCCGACGCCGTGGCCGTCGCCAACTCCGCCATGCAGGCGATCGGCTGCCTGGGCATGCGGGCCTGCCACACCAACAACTGCCCGGTGGGCATCGCCACCCAGCGACCGCACCTGCGCGCCCGGCTCCCCGTCGCGGAGGCCGCCGAACGCCTCGACCGCTTCCTACGCGCGTCGGTGGAGCTCATGCGAGTCATGGCGCGAGCCTGCGGCCACGACCACCTGGGCGGGTTCAACCCCGACGACCTGGTGGCCTGGAAACGCGAACTCGCCGACCTGTCCGGTGTGGCCTACGGCGGGGTCTCCGCCTGAGGGCGGCGCCGGTGCCCCGCCATCTCGCGGACCGCGCTCACCCCCGTGGTCCCACCTCCCGGGTCAGCCGCTCCACGGCGCGTTCCAGCAGGTGCCGCTCGTCCAGGTCGGCGTGGCCCAGGGGCAGCATCTCCCGCAGCGCCTCGTGCCCGCCGCCCCCGCGCAGGTGGGACAGGAGGACGTCCCGCCAGGTGCGGGGGACGACGGCGAAGGACAGGTGGAGCGAGAGTTCGTCGGTGGCCGCCCCGGCGTGCGGGTGCCCTCGCGGAATGTAGAGCGTCCGCCCCGGGGTGAGCACCGTCTCCAGGACCGGGTCGAACTCCGGTTGGGCGTCCGCGCTCGGCACCGTCGGCCACGGTGTCTCCGGGGCCCCGACCGACCACGACTTGGACCCGTGGACCTGGCACAGGAACCCGCTGGCCAGGTCGTAGTGGGGGCGCACCCCCGAGTTGCCCGCAGGGGTCAGGAAGGCCGCGCAGTAGACACCGAAACCCAGCTCCCGTTCCAGGGCCGACGCCAGCCGCTCCACCTCGGGGACCAGGAGGCGGACCTCCTCGAAGACGATGGTCGCGCCCGCGTCGTGGGCCCGTAGCAGGGCGGCGCGGTCGGCCACGTCCTCCCGGCCCCGGCCCGGGCGCCCCCGGGCGGTGGCGAACCGCTCCCGCGCGAGCGGAGCCCCCTCCTGGAACACCCGGAAGCAGGACGCGGGGAGCCCGGGCCGGTCCAGCAGGGACAGCGCCGCCTCCAGGGGGAAGGCCTTCCGGACGGCCGGGCCCGCCGCCGCCACGACCGGGGTGTGCTCCCAGTGCCGCAGGAAGGCGTCGGCGTCCCCGACGAGCCGTTCGAGGACCGGCAGCGTCCCCGGGGTCGGTGTACCGCGGTGTCGTGTCGTCATGTGGTCTCCCTGGCGAGGCTCGTGCGCGACTCGGCTTCCCTCTCGGCGGCCAGCAGGACCGCCAGGCGGGGTTCGCGCTCGGCGGGTGGCAGCGGCGGTAGTCCGCTCCGGGCACGGACGAAGGCGTAGCCGCTGTCGGCGGCGACGGCCCGGGCCTCCTCGGCGGCTCCCGACTCCGGGTCCGTCCCGGCCAGTTCGCCGAGCACCGCGAACAGTTCCGCCTCGTCCCGCAGGGCGCGGCAGACCCGCGCGGTACGGCGCAGGACCCGCGCCCCGTCCTCCTCGCGCCCCCGGGCGAGCAGCGCCCCGGCCCCCGCGCGCAGGACGGTCACCAGGTCGGCGGAGGGCGCGCCCTCGGCCAGGGCGTCCAGGGCCCGCAGGAGGGTGTCGGTCCGCGCCACGTCGGCGGAGGCCGCGTGCACCTCGACGGCGGCGGACGCCAGGGTCGGCACGGAGTCCGGCGCGGGTTCGGGGACCCGCGCGCCCGCGCGCAGGGCGAGCAGCGCGGAGGCCTCCCTCACGTGCGGGAGCGCGCGGGCGGTGCCGCGCCAGCGGCTCACGTGCGCGGCCAGCAGGTCCTCGCGCCGACCGCGCGCCAGCGCCTTGGCCGTCTCCACGACGTGGGTGTGGGTGACGAAGGTCCGACCGGCCTCGGTCCCCAGGGCGCTCTCCGCCTCGTCCGGGGTCAGCCCGTGCTCGGGATAGGCCCCCGAGGCGAACACGCCCGCGTCGGCCAGTCCCTCCGGAGCGGGGAAGTGGGGCAGGGCCCCCTCCCAGTCGCCCCGGATCACCCGGAGCCGACCGATGTTGATCCAGGGCTGGAGCACCCGGACCGTCTCGGATCTGGGCAGGACCCCGCCGCGGACCAGGGACAGCAGCACACGGGCCTGGCGCCAGCAGGACCTCTCGCTCTCGGCGAGGTCACCGGCCATCGCGAGGACGAGGGCGCCCCGGTTCGCGGCCCGGCAGTAGGCGTCGACGTCGAAGGAGGCCCGGCGGGAGGCCCGTTCCATCTCGGCGGCGCACTCCCGGGCCCGTTCCCACACCGACGTCTTGGTGAGGCGGTTCTCGGGGGACAACAGGCGCAGGGGCAGGTCACGAACGGGCGCGGACGCGTCCATCGTCCACCTCCTTGCTCTTCGGTGCGGGCCGCTGCGGGCGCGAGGCCCGGTGCATCTGGGGCGGGGCCTCCCAGAAGGTGTCGATGTCCAGGGAGCCGTCGCGGGAGCGGATGTCCGCGCGCGCCGGGACCGGCAGCGACTCGACGGCGTCGCCCTCCACGCTGATCAGGCGGTTGTCGAAGGAGAACACGCAGGGGGCGCCGCGCGCGGCCAGTTCGCCGGGCACGTCGAAGGCGCGGCCGCTGTTGACGTTGACCAGGCGGGTGGGCCGCCGTCCGGGGTTCCGGGCGATGAGCCACTCCCCGCTGTGCGAGGCGCGGACCTCCTCGGGCGGCTCTTCGAGGTCCAGCCGGTAGACGGCCTCGGGAGGGTCGGTCTCCGTGCGGTGGAACCGCAGGGTCCTCGGGGCGTCCTCGGGGACCGCCCAGACGCCGCCCAACACCTCCTCGTAACAGGCCAGGCGGTGGTGCCCGCCACCGGAGAGCGCGGAGGCCGTCACCTCCCCGGTGGCCGGGTCCGCCCTGAGGACGGTTCCGTCCGACAGCACGCACAGCACCGCCCGCCGCCGGTGCTGCCAGGCCAGGAGCAGGGCGGGGGCGTCGAGCGGGCGCACCGTCGGCGCCCCCGTCGCGGACGGCAGGACGAGTTTCTCCGAGGTGGCGGTGACGAGCCGGGCTCGCCCGTCCGGACCGGCGCCGCGGGTTTCGAGCAGGAGCGCTCCGGGTGTGGTCCGCCCCTCCTCGCGCGCACCCGCCGCCGGGCTCCACGAGCGGACGCGGTCGCCGTCCTGGAGGAGGAAGCGGCCCGTGCCGGCACCGCCGCGCACGGACCTCCCGGGCCCCAGGCCGACGATCCGCCCGCTCTCGGGTCCCCGCAGCGCCATCGCCCTGACCTGGCCTGTCGTGTCGGTCCAGGCGCACCAGGTGCCGTCGTCGTCGACCGCGACCTCCGCGCGGTGCCCGGCGGTCACCGCGCTCCCCCGACGGACGCCGCCGTGGTGATGGTGGGACCGATCCACACCTTCTGCGGCGGGCAGGGCCGCTTGCCCTCCTGGATGCGCACCAGGGGACAGTGCGCGCCCTGGCAGGAGGGCCGGAAGAAGCAGGAGTGGCAGCCGGTGTCCTTGGCGTCGTCGTTGTCGACCCACAGGCTCATGAGCTCGGGGTCCAGCCCCAGGTCGCCCTCGGCGGTGAGCTGTCCGACCGCGTTGCGGGGGTCGCGCAATGCGACCGTGCACTTGTTGACCAGCCCGTTGGGCCGGATCACGAAGGACCACGGGGAGGCCGCGTAACAGACCGAGCCGTTCGGTTTGAGGAACACGTCGTCGGCCGGGGCCAGCCCCGCCTCCACGGCGTTCGAGCACAGGTCGAGCTTGGTCATCTCCGCCTGCTTGCCCGCGTAGGCCTCGGACTCCTCGCCCTGGGGCCCTCCCCAGTCCCCGACGGGACGGTAGATGACCCGGAACCGGGGGTCGCCCGCGTACAGGCCGCCCAGCTGATCGATGAGTTCGGGCACGTGGACGCTGTTGGCCTCGGTGAAGTTGGTCCGGACGATCACGGTGAAGTCCGCGTCCGTCCCGGCCATCGAGGTGAGGTTGGCGACGATGTCGTCGAAGGTCCGGCCGCCGCCCATGAGGAACCGCGAGGAGTCGTGGGTGTGCGCGGGGCCGTCCAGGGTGACCTGGTAGTTGCTGATGCCCAGCTCGACGCAGCGCCGCGCGACCTCGGGGGTGAGCAGGAGGCCGTTGGTGGTGATCCCGGCGGCGTACTCGATGCCCTCCTCCGCACAGAACTCCAGGAAGAAGGTGCTGAGCTCCTCGATCACGTCGAAGGCCACCAGCGGTTCGCCGCCGAACCAGGCGACCGTGAGCCGCTCGATGCCGTATTCGCGGCGGTGGCGCCGCACCAGTTCCTTGACACCCTCCCGCACCTCGGTGAGCATCCGGCCCAGGGCGAAGTCCTCGTAGCAGTAGGTGCACCGGAAGTTGCACGCCTCGGTCGGCATGATGATCAGTTCGAGGCGGTCGGTCCGGTTCTTGCGCCGTTCGCGCAGGTCGTCGGCGTCCGCGAGCTCGTCGTGGTCCTCGGCGACCAGGAAGCCCTTGGTGACGAGGGTGTCGAACAGGCGGGCCTCGTCGGCGGGGTCCGGCCGGTTCAGGACGCCCCTGCGGTTGCGCAGCAGGGCGTGCACCCGCTCCCCGAGGGGGTCCCGGACGCGGAAGACGCTTCCGCGCATGGAGTTGTACAGCACGACCGCGTCACCGTCGTCGGTCCTGGTGACGACGTTGAACCTGGAGGGTCGAAAGGTACCGGTGACGGTGGTGTCAGCCATGGGCAGTCCTCTTGTGGCGCGGGTGGGGAGACCAGGACCCCGTGGCGGGGACCGGGGTCCTCCGGTCCCGCCACGGGGCCTGTAGCTACCACGTCCTCAGCCTCCTGGGCCGAGGGCGGTCACGGGGGCTGCTAGCAGCCGAAGTCGATGACCGAAACCTCGTCACCGGCGATGGACTCGGTGATGATCTCCTCGAACTCCTGCATGGGAACCATTCCTCTCAACAAAACTGGAAAATGGGCCGGAAAAACCGGGACAGGCAGACCCGAATTCTCCGGGGTGAATCCTTGACATTCGCGCCGAAGCATCTGCGAACGGTGCCGAGTCTAGGAGTCCGATTTTTCCCGTGTCAACACTCGAACGGGGCTTTCGCGGGCTTTTTTTGCAAAACCGAGTATTTCGAAAAAATGGTATGACAAAACAGCCGGGGCGTGCGTGGAGAAAGAGAATGAGGAGATGGGGGATCTCCTGTTTCTCCTTCGCCGACCACGCCTCGGCCCGGCGGGGCGGACCGGATGCGCGTTCCTCCGGTCACCCCGCGCGCACGCCGGGGGTCAGGGGGCGGGGGTCGTCTCCTTCTCGTGGAGGGCGGCGGCCCGGGCCCGGAGGGCACGGCGGTCCGGCTTGTCGGTCCGCGTGCGCGGAAACTCGTCGAGCAGGTGGATCTCCCGGGGCCGCTGGTGCACCGGCAGGTGCTCCCTGAGGGCGTCGCGCACGCGCGCGAGCGCCTCCTCCCGGTCCCCGGGCTCCACCACCGCGAAGGCGACCAGCCGGTCACCCCGGGCCAGCCCGGTCGGGACGCCCACCACCGCGGCCTCGCGCACCGGGTCGCAGGCGGCCAGGACGTCCTCGACGAACCTCGGCGGAATGGTCTCCCCGTGCACCACCAACGACTCCTTGATCCGGCCCTCGATGGTCAGGTGGCCGTCGGGATCGACCGTTCCCCGGTCCCCGGTGCGCAGCCACCCGTCCGCGGTGAAGGCGTCCGTGTTCGCCGCGTCGTCGTCCAGGTAGCCGTCCATCAGGCCCGGCCCGTGGAGGAGGACCTCCCCCTCGGCCGGGTCGATCCGGGCGGACGACCCCCTGATGAGCGGTCCCACGGTGCCGGGCCGCCAGTCCCCGGGCAGCGACTGCGTCACCCACGCCACCGTCTCCGAGAGCCCGTACCCGTCGTGGATCGGTCCGCCGACCAGGTCCGCGTAGGCGCGCACCAGACCGACCGGAAGGACGTCGCCCCCGCAGCCGCGCAGGTCCAGGGCGCCCAGTGCGGTCGCCAGCTCCGGGTCGCGGCGGGCCGCCGCCAGCAGGGCCGCGTACATCGAGCCGACCCCGTCCAGCCGGGTGTAGCGGCCCCCACGGAGCAGCCCCGCCACCCGGTCCAGACTCAGCCGGGACTCCACGTGCATCTCGAACCCGTGCTCCAACCAGTACTGGACGATGCCCCAGCCGTAGGAGTTGAGGAGGGACATCGGCACCAGCATGCGGTCCCGGGAGGTGATCTCCGCGTGGGCGGCGACCTCGTTCCGGTGGTAGCCGATCGCCGAGCGCGACAGCTCCACCGCCTTGGGTTCGCCACTGCTCCCCGAGGTGTAGAGCAGGGTGTGCGCCGTCTCCGCGAAGTCGGGCAGACCCGTGTGCCCCTGGGGCCGCGCCCCAGGGGAGCCGTCCCCGCCCGGGGTGACCACCGCGGCCACCCTTCGGGTACGGGCCACGCTGCGCCACCGCTCCCCCTGGCACAGGACCGGGGCTCCGAGCGACTCGGCCGCCAGGGCCGTGACCACGGCCGTGTAGGGGTCGTCGCGCGCGACGACGACCCCGCGCCCCGGCCCGGCGCCCGCGGAGGCCAGGGCCCCGGTCAGGGCCGCGCTGTCGCGGTCGAGTCGGCCGCGCGGGACCTCCTCGCCGTCGATGACGAGTCTTCCTGTCACCTGACTCCTCCGCTCATGTGGTGGTCGGGACCCGGTCGCGGCGCACCCGGGCCGGCCCCGAGGCCGGTACCTCCAGGCCGCGCGCCCGAGCGTCGGGCACCAGGACGGTGACGTCGAAGTGCTCCTTGGTGAGCCGCTCGAACAGGTTGCCCGGCCCGATCACGTGGACCCGGTCCACCCCGAGGGCACGGAGCCGGTCCACGACCAGGGGGAAGTCGACCGGTGTGACGCAGTCGTCCCGCAGCAGGGCCCGCAGGTCCCGGGCGGAGTCGACGAGCGCGCCGTCCGACCCCCGGACCAGGCCGAGCCGAGCGTCCCGGAAGGCGAACCCGGACAGGGCCCGCCCGATCCGGTCGCGCAGCGGAGCGTTCACGCCGCTGTGCTCGGCCTGGGGAAAGGTGAGCACGGGCACCCCTCCCCCGGCCCGGACGGACCGTTCGAGAGCGGGCAGGCTCTCGGCGGAGACGTTGAGCAGGTGGATGGTGTCGCTGAAGTGGCCCGCCACCTCCGCCCAGCCTCCCCCTGCCTCCACGTCCTCGCGCAGCTGCGCGAGACGCTCCCGTCCGACCCGGTACATGAAGTGCGAGACCCGGCCGCGGTCGGTGGCGTTCCACTCGTTCTCGCAGGTGGCGACGGCCTCGCCCATCAGCATCATGTCCGCGAAGGACAGCGCTCCGGAGAAGTGCAGGGCGGGGAGGTGACCGATGCTCGCGGCCGCGCAGACCCCGGACTCCGCCCCCTCCTCCTCCCGGACCCGGTCGGCCAGGGCCGCGCAGGTGACGAGGTAGGCCCGCCGGGCCTCGGGCGAGTAGGACTCCGTGGCACCGGCGAACCCGGACAGGACCCGGTGGCCCAGGACCTCCTCCGCCTCCTCCAGCCGTTGGCGGGCGTAGGGGTCGGTCTCCAGGAACTCGCCGACCTTGGCGTGCAGCGGCGGCACCGTCCCGCCGAAAAGGACAGCCCTCATGACCGGCCCGCCAACGCGTCCTCGAAGGAGGACGCCTGGTCGAAGCGGACCACCTCGGCCCGCCGGGCCAGGGTCATGAACCGGAAGGACTTGCCGATGAAGTGGCCCGGGCCGACCACGACGAACCGGGTCGTGCCGAGTTCCAGGAGGCGCTCGATCCCCCGCGACCAGTGCACGGTGCGGGTGTACTGGCGGATCAGGGCGTCGCGCACCTCCTCCGCCGTGGACAGCGGGGTGGAGTCCATGTTGCAGATCAGCGGCACGTCGGGGGTCCGTACCCGGTCGCGCTGCCCCCACTCCGCCGCGAACCGCTCCTCGGCGGGCGCCAGCATCGGCGCGTGCCCGGGCGGCCCGTGCGGGATGCGGACGCCGACCCCGCCCCCGGCGGCCGCGAGCTCGTTGACGGCCGTCAGCGCCGCGGCCTCCCCGGAGACGACCATCTGGTCGTCACCGGTGATGGCGCAGGGAGCGGCGTCCAGCCCCCGGGCGGTGAGCTCCTCGATCTTCGCGAACACGGACGGCAGGTCGACGCAGTAGCAGAACGTGCTCCCGTAGTCGCGGCCCGAGAAGACCTCCCCCTCGACCGTGGCCATGGTCCGCACGGTGCGCACCGCGTCGTCGAACGCGAGGGCCCCTGCGGCCGCGGCCGCCGTGATCTGGCCCAGGCTCAGACCCGCCATGTACGCCGCGCCCTCGCGGTACCGGTCGGGCAGGGACTCGTACAGCGCCACGCCCAGGGCCACCGACATGGGCCGGATCAGCGGGCCCTGGTTGACCAGGTCCGCGTCGGCGGAGTGGAAGGCCTCGTCCAGGTCGACGCCGACCGCATCGGAGGCCTGCTCCAGGCGGCGCCGCACCCGGGGCAGGGCCTCGTACAGGTCGCGGTAGTCCCCCGGGCGCATGGCGACCTGGGGGTTGAACAGGATCGCGGTCCGCTCGCTCATCGTGTCTTCGCCATCCCCCGGATCACCGACGTCAGACCGCCGTCGACCACCATGGTCTGCCCGGTCATGTAGCTGGAACCGTCGCGGGCGAGGAAGACGACCGTCTCCGCGATCTCCTCCGGCCGCGCCGGACGCCGCAGGGGGATGCGCTCGTTGATGATGACCTCCTTCTGCTCGATCGGGAACTGCTGGATCATCCCGGTGTCGTCCGAGTAGCCGGGGGCGACGGCGTTGACCCGGACCCCGTGCATGGCGAACTCGGCGGCCAGGGACGCGGTGAGCCCCGACAGTCCCGCCTTGCTGGCGCAGTAGGCGCTCAGGCCGCCCTTGCCGACCAGGCCGAGGATGGAGGAGACGTTGACGATCGCGCCGGACCCCTGGAGCATCATCGGCAGCGCGCACGCCTTGATGCAGTGGTAGGCGCCCACCAGGTTGGTCTGGATCACGTCCGTCCACCCCTCGGTGGAGTCCGTGGAGACGATGGTGCCCGCTGTGCAGATCCCGGCGTTGTTGACCAGGACGTCGATCCGGCCGTACTCCTTGGTCAGACCCTGGACGGCGGCGGAGACGCCCTCGTAGTCGCGCACGTCGACCCTGAGGGCACGGGCCGTGCCCCCGGCCGCGCTGATCTCCTCGGCGGTCTTCTCGGCCACCTCGGACCGGTTGAGGTAGCCCACGGCCACCGTGGCTCCGAGGTCGGCCAGCCGGGTCGCCACGGCACGGCCCAGTCCGCTGCCGCCGCCGGTGACGAGGGCGACCCTGCCTTCGAGTTCCTTGGTCATCTCACGACTCCTCTGCTTCCGCGTAGGCCCGGCGGATGTCCCGGGGCCACTGGTCTCGCATGTACGCGCGCAGCAGCGCGCGCGCCTCGGCCTTGTCCGAGGCGGGGACGGTGTCACCGAAGAAGGCGTCGCCGGTCATGCCGCTCTCGTCCGCGCCGTAGTACTCCTCGCGCAGGTAGGAGGTGACGACCGCGTCGTGGTAGGCGCCGTCGAGGAAGAAGTAGTCGCGCAGGACCCCCTCGATCACCATTCCGGACTTGATCATCATGCGGACGACGCGGACGTTGAAGGCGGCCGTGACGAACTCGACCCGGTGCGCGTTGTGGGCGTGGAACAGTTCGTGGACCAGCAGCCACGACGCCTCGCCCCCGCACCCCGAGTCCCAGAGTTCGCTGTCGCCGATGACCCCGCCGACGGTGTAGCTACCGGGGTACTTGCGCTGGCGCCACTGCACCAGGCCGACAGGGACCCCGTCGTGCGTGCGGACCATCGCGTACTTCTCGGGCCCCGCCGCGATGGCGCCGCGGATGTCCGACGTGCTCGTGAACCGGGCAGAGCCGCCGGTACTGAGCGCCCCGACCATGCCGCGCCGGAACCACTGGGCGACCAGCGGGAACTCGTCCTCCTCGATCGCGGAGACGGTGACCAGGGCGCCCTTCACTCGCCCGCTCCCCGGCGCTCGGACAGGAAGAGCGCGATCGAGGCGGGCGTACGGAAGGTCTCGGTGGCGATCTCGGAGACGTCGAGGTCGTAGCGCTGGCGCAGGTCGGCGAGGAACCTCAGGACGTCCATGGAGTCGATCCCGTAGTCGCACTGGGGGCCGAACAGTTCCTCGTCGCCGCCGATCGACTCGGGGTCGACGTCGAGTTCGAACAACTCCACATAGACCTTCTTGACTTCACTTTCGAACGACTCGGTCTTACTCATCTGACCATTCCAATCACTGTGGGGATGATGGATGTTCTTGTATGTTCATTCCTGCTCGACACGTATTCATCGAACGGCGGGAACGAGGAACACATGGCAGCGGAATTCACAGCGGACGAATCGGTGGTCCTCGACATCGTTCAGGAGGCGACTGACGCCCCGGGAACGCCGATCACGAGGGGCGACCTCCTCCAGGACGTGGGGGTGGACTCGATCGCCGGATACGAGATTCGTCTACTGATCAGGGAGAGGTGCGGGGTGGAAGTCCCGGAGGAGGGGTTCGAGGACCTCGGCAGTGTGGGGGACCTGCTGGACCTGGTCCGCGCTCAGGCGGCGGGGGCGGCCTGCTGACGCAGGCACATGCTGCCCCAGAGGAAGCCGGCCCCGATGACGGCGATCAGCACGTGTTCGCCCGCGCGGGGCCGGCCGCTCCTCTGGAGCCGGTCGAGCACCGTGAAGATCGTGGCGGCACCGGTGTTGCCGTACTCCTCGATGGTGGTCACGGCCTTCTCCCTGGGCTGTCCCAGCGCGTCCATGAGGCCGGTCACGAGGTTCTTGTTGGCCTGGTGGAAGACGTAGTGGTCGACCTCGTCCGCGCGCAGACCGGCGAGCTTGAGCGTCTCCTCGACGCTCGGCGGGACGCGGGTCATGACCTGCTCCCACACCTCCGGACCGTTCATCTTGAGGTAGTGGCGGCCGGTGCCCACGACCTCGGGGCCGAACGGTTCGCGCGTTCCCCCCGCCGGGACCTCCACCCCGTGGGAGAGGGTCCCGCCCAGGCTCCAGGACAGCACCCCGCTGGACTCCTCCACGGGCCCGAGCACGGCGGCGCCCGCCGCGTCGCCAAAGAACACCCGCGTGGAGCGGTCGTCGGGGTCGGTGATGCGCGAGAGCGCCTCGGCCCCGATCACCAGCACCCGCTGGAACTGTCCCCCCTGGAAGAGGTGCAGCGCCGTCCACATGCCGTACAGTCCGCCCGAGCACGCCGCCTGGTTGAGGTCGAGCGCCACCGCACGGCGGGCGCCGATCCGCTCGGCCACCGTCAGCGCGGTGGAGGGCAGCAGCTGGTCGAAGGTGAAGGTCGCGACGATGACGCAGTCGAGGTCGGCGGCGTCGGTCCGAGCCTCCTCCAGAGCGCGTTCCGCCGCGGCGACGCACATGTCGGTGGTGCCGACCCCCTCGGGCAGGAACCGGCGTTCGCGGATGCCGGTCCGCGCGACGATCCACTCGTCACTCGTGTCGAGCCGCCGCGAGAGCTCCTCGTTGGTGACCACGGTGTCGGGGACGTGGGAACCGACCCCCAGGATTCCCACGGGGTACCTGTGGGGAAGCGTGCTGCCGGAGGTGGAGGGGACATCCTGGTGTGGTCTCATGACACTTCCTTCGCACTGGGGGGTGCCTGGTCAGGGGGTGTCCCCGGAGAGCGGTCCGGGGACGCGGGGAGGGAGCTCAGCCGCCGTGTGCTGGGGTCGAGGGAGACCCACACGGCGACGACCGACATGAGCAGGGTGAAGCCCAGGAACAGGGGCGGGGTTCCGGCGAACTGGAGACCGAACCCCGCGGCGAGGGGTCCCAGGGGCGCGGCGACGCCCGTGACGAACGTGCAGGCGCTGCCCACCCGGGCCTGGAGCCGGTCGGGGGTGTTCAGGAGCTGGTAGGTGCCGAGGATGATGGACAGCAGCGGCGCGGCCGCCATGGCCCCCGCGAGCGGGAACACCACCGTCCAGTGGTCGACGAGGGGGATCGCGACCACGACCGTGACGGGGAGCCACCACAGCGCGGCCAGCACCAGGGTCCGGGAGGAGAACCTGCGCAGCAGGGCCGAGGCGCCCAGCGCGCCGCAGATCCCGCCGAGGCTGGCGACGCCGAGCACCGTCCCGATCTGTCCGGTGCCCACGCCCGCCTCGGCGCCGACCATGACGACGGTGAGCACGACACCGGTGATCACCAGGTTCGGGGTGACGCAGCTGAGCAGCAGCACCCGCAGCTCGGGGCGCGCCCAGATCCACGTGAACGCCTCGGTCCAGGTGTGGTGCCCGCCCCCGTCCCCGGACCCCCGAGGCGTCCTCGGGTCCTGCAACCGCTCCTTGACGAAGAGCAGCCCGAACGCCGCGAACGCGTGGCCCAGGGCGGCCGCGCCGAACGGCAGGGCCCGGGACGCGGCCATCAGCCACCCGCCGAGCACCGGTCCGACGAGCGAGGCGACCTGGTTGCGCGCCTCGTTGCGGCCGACCGCCGCGGACAGGTCGCCGGGCCGCACGATGTGCCGCAGCGCGGCGCGCTCGGCGAACCGGTAGGCCTCGTGCCCGACCACGTCCACCAGCGCGACGACCACCACCAGCCACAGCATCCAGGTCGCCCCGGTGAACAGCCCCGCGCACAGGACCGCCATCGCGAGCATCCGGGTGCCCTGCGCCGCGATCATCAGCGCGCGCCGGTCGAACCGGTCGGCCGCCGCCCCGGCGGGGAGCCGGGCGGCCACCGCCGCCACCCCCAGGAGGAAGGTCACCGACCCGGTCAGGGCCGGTGTGCCTCCCAGGTCCAGGAGGATGACGGGGTAGGCGACGGCCCCCATGCCCGGCCCGAGCTGCGCGGCGAACTGACCGGTCCAGAGGATACGGAACGACCGGTTGACGCGCAGGGGGGCGCGGGTGTGCTCAGGGTTGGCCACGGAGCGCCTCCGCAGGGGGTACCTCGCCCGCTCTTCGCGACGTCAGGACCGACACGACCGTGGAGAAGACCAGGGTGACCCCGACGACCCCGACCAGCACGGACACCGGGACCGTGTAGACGACCCCGGGCAGGTCCACGCGCAGCGAGTCGACCAGCCCCGGCGAGACCGCGAAGCCCAGACCCACACCGAGGGCGATACCGCTCACGGTGATGACCAGCGACTCGATCAGGAAGAGCCTGCGTACCCCGGACACCTGCATGCCGATGGCGCGCAGAACGCCGATCTGGTTGCGGCGCTCGGAGATCGACCTGATGCTGACCACCCCGAGGGCGGCGCAGCCGACGACCAGGCCGAAGCCCATGAACGCCATCAGCAGCCACTGCACGACACCGTTGGACGAGGCCTGGAACTCGACCTCCTCCCGCATGGGGGTGGTGGTGACGCCGTGGTCCATCAGCGCGCGCTGGAGGGCGACCTCCAGTCGCGCGGCCCCGTCGGGGTCCTGGGCCCGGACGAACCAGTTCGCCGGAACGCTGTCCTGACCGGTGACCCGGCTCAGCCCCTCGGACGAGGTGACGACGTCGCCGAGGTAGGCCGCGCTGCGGTCGACCACACCGATGACCCGGAGCGTGGTGCGGCCGCCGTCCGGGGCGGTGACCTCCAACCGCAGGTTCGCGGGGAGGTGGTCGTCCAGGACGTCCACACCCTCCAGTTCGAGGTCGCCGCCGCCGCCCACGAAAGCCGCGGAGTCACTGGGGATCATGGCCGCCGAGACCACGGCCGTGTTCGGGGAGCGGCGGAGTTCGTCCCACACCTCCTCGGAGGTGTCCAGGCCGTCCGCGCGCAGGAAGACCGGGTAGCGGTTGCCCAGGAGGTAGTCGTCGTCGGCGCCCCAGACCCGGACCTCCTCGGCCCCGCCGTCGGCGTCGACCTGGCGGGCCCGGGCCCGCACCTCCTCGTACCCGCCGACGCCCGAGAGCTTCGCGGTGTCCACGCGCGGGCTCTCCTCCAGCACGCGGCGCAGTTCGGGCGGCGCGCCCTGGGCGGCGACCCACTCCGCCCGCACGTCGTACCCCCCGGTCACCGACCGGTGGTCGGAGTAGACCTGGTTGACGGCGGCGGTGACGAACCCGCTGAGGGTGATGGTGAGGACGACGATGCTCAGCATCGCGATGGTCATCCCGGCCTGGACCCGGTTGCGCACGGAGTAGGCCACCGAGATGGGCACGACCGAGGTCATCGCGGGCAGGGGCGACAGGACCCGGCGCAGGAACCGCTGGACGAGGTCGCTGTTGGCCACGAACAACCACACGCCCGCGGCGACCAGGGCCATACCGGCGAGGAAGAACAGCGTGATGCCGGAGCCGGTGTCGCCGAACAGCTCGCCCGGCACGGACCAGAGCGCGATCACGGCGACGGCGCACAGCGAGTGGGCGGCCCTGGCGGGCACCCGCACCCTGGGCAGGAGCGCGCCCAGCCCGCCGAGTGCCAGCGTGAGGCCGGTCAGGGTTTCGGTCGCGGTGCCGTTCTGGACTCCCAGAGCGGCCGTGGCCAGGCCCAGGAGGAGGACGAGCACCAACAGCGGAACCGACCACCAGCGGCGTCGGCGCGGTACTTCGGCCCCGCGCAGCGCCGCGACGATGTCGACCTTGGAGGCGCGCACGGCCGCCAGGGTGAACACGGCCGTGATCACGCAGACGCCGATGAGGTAGGCGGTCGCCATGGCCACGGGGTCGAAGCCGAACTCCAGCGTGGGGGCGGGCATGGACGGGTCGGTGACGCGGTCGCTCAGCACACGCGAGGCGGCGGCTCCCGCGAACCAGCCCAGCAGCGTTCCGGCCGCCGACGCCAGGACGGCGTAGCCGAGCCCCTCGACGGCGAGGACCAGGCCCAGACGGCCCCGCTTCATCCCCATCGCGCGCAGGACGCCGAACTCCTGGCGGCGCTCCCCCGCGAGCATCATGACGACCAGGACGATGAGGAGCACGCCCGCGACCATCGAGAGCTGGCTGAAGAGGAGGAAGAGGGTGGCCAGGTCGTTGGCGAGGCGGTCGGCGCTGCCGTGGGCGGAGGCGCGCAGCGGTTCGGCGTCCCATCCACGGTCGTCGACCAGCCCGGACAGGTCGGTGCGGACGGGGTCCTCGTCCTCGTCCCAGGTGACCTCGTCGCCGTAGGAGAGGGTGACGGTGTTGACCCGCCCGTCGAGGTCGGTGGCGCGCTGGAGCGCGGACAGCGGTACGAGGGCCGAGCCGGGCGGAGTCAGCGGCGCCCCGGACTCGTAGACGCCGACGACGCGTGCCTGGCTCCCGGCGACCTCGACGGTGTCGCCGCGCTCGGCGCGCAGTTCCCGCGCCGCGGCGTCGCTCAGCAGGACGTCGTCCGCGCCCAGGCCGTCGCGGGCGATCTCCTCGCCGTCACCGTCGAGAAGGCGGATCGCGGTGTCGTTGTTGGCGGCGCCGAGCACCATGAGCCCCGGGTCGCCGCGGTCGGCCCGCGCGTGGGAGACCGGCAGGCGCAGAGCCAGTAGGGAGGAGACGGTGGTGTCGGGGTCGTCGAGCGCCCGCTCGATGGAACGGACGTCGTCGCGGTCCAGCATGGACGGATCGGCGTCGGTGTCGTCCCGGTCGGTCTCGTCCCGGTCGTCGGTACTCCGGGCGTCACCGTCCCCGGTCCGGTCGTCGCCTCCCGGGGTGACGACGGCGTCGACACCGCCGAGGTCGGCGGTCTGCTGGGCCCGCATCGCCTGGTGGAGCGTGGACTCCAGGGTGAAGGACGCGGAGAACAGCAGCGCGGCGAGGGACAGGCCCATGGCCACGAGCAGGGTCTGGCCGGGGCGCCGGCCGACGTTGCGGGCGGCGATGCGCACGCTCAGCCTGCCGCGCGCGGAGAGCGCGGCGAGCCCGATCAGCAGTAGGGGGGACGCGACCGCGACGGCCAGCGTGATGGCGTCGTTCATCTACTCGTCGCCCCCGGCGGGAGTGGCCTGGCGGTCGGTCCGCGCGTTGGTGACCTCGACCCGGTCCACGCGGCCGTCGAGCATGTGGACCTCGCGGTCGCCGAAGGCGGCCACATCGGGGTCGTGCGTCACCATGATCAGGGTGAGGCCGTCGGCGTGGAGCTCACGCAGCAGCGCCAGCACCTCGGAGGTCGAGGAGGAGTCGAGGGCGCCGGTGGGCTCGTCCGCCCAGACGATGGCCGGGTCGTGCACGATGCCCCTGGCGATCGCGACCCGCTGCTGCTGGCCGCCGCTCAGCTGGGCGGGCAGGTGGTCGGAGCGTTCTCCCAGCCCCACGCGCGTGAGTGCCGTGAGCGCCTTGCGACGGGCCTCTCTCGGGCGTACCCCGCCCAGGAGGAGGGGCATCTCCACGTTCTCGACGGCCGACAGGACCGGGATGAGGTTGTAGCCCTGGAACACGAAGCCGGTGCGGCGCGCGCGCCAGGCGGTGCGGCCGCGCTCGGACATGGCGTGGATGTCGTCCCCCTCGACGAGCACGCTCCCGCCGTCGATCCGGTCGAGGCCGGACGCGCAGTTCAACAGCGTCGACTTGCCGCATCCCGAGGGCCCCATCACCGAGACCCACTCGCCCTCGGCGACGTCCAGGGAAACTCCGCGCAGCACCGGAACCGCGATCCGACCATCACCGTATGTCTTTGTTATGTCTTTTACGCGTACGACTGGGTTGGTCACGGGTTCCCTTACTGGTGTCGCGCCCCGCCACCGACCAGCGGCGGCACGCGGCGGCACTGTGCACTCGTTCAGTTCCGAAGAAGATCTCCGTCTGAGTGCCAAATCGAAGCAGAGGAAATGACCCTTGTCAACACTTCTCGGAGATTCGGATACCGCAATACCCGGCAGGTTTCAGCCAGTGAGACAAAGGAACCGGGTACCGGTTCGCGAGAATGGTTTGACCATTGCTCACACGACCCCGCAACACACCCTTCTCACCATTGCCTTTGCGGAATCCGGGACTGACCCAAACCGCTTCGCACCAGCCCTACCGGGTCGGACGGGAACCCGGAGAACCACTGTGCGTAGGGGCCTCAGCACGCGTTTCAGCCTTTCGGTACGCGATCCCTCGGCGCACACCGAACGCTGTCGAACACAACCGGAACGCGTTCTCCCGCCATTCACGTTCACCGGAGAACGCCCGAACGGGTGGCGCGCGAAAGAAAACGGAACCCCATGGTTCCCCCACCTTAGGACTCTTTTAAGACTGCATTAAGTTGAAAACCGGATCATTTCTCCACACGCGGGCACGGCGAAGAAGACCACCGAGTTCGGGCGAGGGAATCACGCACCCGAACCGGAGGCCTTACGTCGAAAGGAACTACAAATGTTCACCCAGGAAGTCGACGATACTCTTTCTGGCCACCTGGCTGGACAGCCCTCCCCAGTTCAGATCGAACATGTGCTCCGTCCACGGCAGTTCCACGTGGTGGTGGGGAACCCCCACCGACGCGAGCCGGTCGACCATGCGGCCGTTGTCCTCGGTTCCCAGGAAGAAGTCGTGGCCCGCGGTGATGAGCAGGGTGGGCGGGCTGTCCTCGTCGACCTGGAGGATGGGCGACATCGCCTCGTACTCCCGCGGGTGCTCCTCCGGCGGACCGCCGACCATGCGTTCACTCGACTCCACCAGGTCGTCTCCCACCGGCGACCGGCGCTGACGCCAGGGCACGGGCGGCGCCTCGGCGGTGCCGTCCGTCGCCGAGTACCAGGCGACGACCGCCCCGATCTCGGGGACCTCGGTGTCACAGCTGGGGGCCGGCTCCTCCGAGTACGCGGCGAGCAGTACCAGGAGCCCTCCCGCCGACTGGCCGTTGAGCGCGATCCGCTCGGGGTCGCCGCCGTAGTCGGCGGCGTTTTCGCGCACCCAGCCCAGGGCGCAGCGCACGTCCGCCAGGGCGACCGACCAGTCGCCGTCGGGGAAGTAGCGGTAGTCCACGTCGAAGACCACACGGGTGCCGCCGCTGTCCGCGAGCCAGGTGTCCCATCGGGGCAGCAGGCTCTGCGGCAGGTCCTCCGCGCCGCCGTGCACGTTGACCACGACCGGGAGCCGGGCGCCGTCGGGCACCCCGCCCTCGGGCCGCCACACGTCGAGCTCCAACGGTTCGCCCCCGGGGCTGGCGTACTCGACCGTGACCGGCTCGCGGTCGGCCCGGGTCGCGAACCCGGCCGCGTACTGGAGGGGGTCCAGCCGCAGGCCCTCCTCACGGGCCGTCTGCCAGACGGAGACCGAGGGGACCAGCACCAGGACCATCAGGAGCGCGTTGGCCCCCGCGAGCACGGCGGCGCCGCGTCCGCCCCCCGAGCGCAGGGCTCTCAGCGCGAGCACCGCCCCGACGAGGGCGGGCAGCGCGAGGACGGCCGAGAACTCCAGCACGACCAGCGCGGCCTGCCACATCTGGAGGGACAGGGGTGGCAGGAGCACCAGGCCGACCCCGGCCAGGCCGGGAAGGCACAGCAGTGCCGAGCCGGTGACGAGAGCCCGTGAGCGGGTGGGGGCCTTTGAGGTCAAGCGAGCACAACCTTAATACGTCCGTATCGATACGAGCGTATCATTCATGCCCGCCCTGTGCCAGAATGAACCCGTGCCAAAGATCGTGGACAAGGAGAGCAGACGCCGCGAGATCGCGGAGGCCCTGCACCGGATCGCCGCGCGCCAGGGCCTGGAGGGTGTCAGCGTCCGGACCGTCGCGGCGGAGGCCGGCCTGTCGGCGGGCGCCGTCCAGCGGGAGTTCGACTCCAAGGACCAGCTGCTCCGCTTCGCCCTCCACGTGACCGTCGACGAGGTCGCCGAACGCTTCGGACGGTTACGGATCGGGCCGGGCCGACTCGACTTCGCGGGCGCCCTGCGCCAGGTCCTGCTGGAAATGCTCCCCACCGACGAGCGGAAACTGGCCCAGGCCCGGATCTGGGCGGCCTTCTACGCCCGGGCCGCGGTGGACCCCGTGTTCGCCGACACGCTCAGGACCCTGACCGAACAGACCCGCCTCAGCTTCCTCCGCCTCCTGGAGTACGCGCGGGACCAGGGCGCCCTGACCGCCGAGCAGGACCTCGAGGCCACCGCCGAGATGCTCCTGGTGGTCATCGACGGCCTCTGGATCAGCTCGGCGAGACTCCCCGAGGACGCCCCCCTGAACGGACACCGCGCCGCCGTGGAGGCCGCCGTCCGGCTCCTGGAGCAGTGAGCGCCCCGCCCCTCCCGACCGCACCGGTGGCCCGAACCGCCCAGCACTCCCCAAAGCGCCCAGCCCACCACGAAACTACCCACGGGTAACCCCGGTCTCCCCCCACCCGCCCGTCCCTCGTTAGGGTTCCGGTGACCCCGCCCGGGCACCGCGTCCCGCGCGGCCACCGGCAGCACCCGGAGTACCGGCCGCCCCGGCGGCAGCGCCGACCCGCGCCGGTACCGCGACACGGAGTCCAGGAGGCACCCGGCACATGTTCGAGAAGATACTGGTCGCCAACCGAGGTGAGATCGCCATCCGCGCCCTGCGCGCGGGACACGAACTGGGAGCCCGCACCGTCGCGGTCTTCCCCCACGAGGACCGCCACTCCCTGCACCGGCTCAAGGCCGACGAGGCCTACCAGATCGGCGAACCCGGACACCCCGTCCGCGCCTACCTGTCCGTGGACGAGATCGTCCGCGCCGCACGCGAGGCCGGTGCCGACGCCGTCTACCCCGGCTACGGCTTCCTGTCCGAGAACCCCGCCCTGGCCCGGGCCTGCGCCGAGGCCGGCATCACCTTCGTCGGCCCGCCCGCCGAGGTCCTGGAACTGACCGGGAACAAGGCCACCGCCATCGCCGCCGCCCGGCGGGCGGGCGTCCCCGTCCTGGACTCCACCGCACCCTCCACCGACGTGGACGGCCTGGTCGACGCGGCCGAGGAGATCGGCTTCCCCGTGTTCGTCAAGGCGGTCGCCGGAGGCGGCGGCCGAGGCATGCGCCGCGTGGACACCCCCTCCGACCTCCGCGCCTCCATCGAGGCCGCCATGCGCGAGGCCAAGACCGCCTTCGGCGACCCCACCGTCTTCCTGGAACGCGCCGTGGTCGACCCCCGCCACATCGAGGTGCAGATCCTCTCCGACGGAGAGGACGTGATCCACCTCTACGAACGCGACTGCTCCGTGCAACGCCGCCACCAGAAGGTCGTTGAACTGGCCCCCGCCCCCAACCTCGACCCCGGGCTCCGCGAGCGCATGTGCGCCGACGCGGTGCGGCTCGCCCGCGAACTGGGCTACCGCAACGCGGGCACCGTCGAGTTCCTGGTGGGCCGGGACGGCCGCCACGTGTTCATCGAACTCAACCCCCGCATCCAGGTCGAGCACACGGTCACCGAAGAGGTCACCGACGTCGACCTCGTGCAGTCGCAGATCCGCATCGCCTCCGGTGAGACCCTCGCCGACCTGGGCCTGTCCCAGGACGCGATCGTCCTCCACGGCGCCGCCCTCCAGTGCCGCATCACCACCGAGGACCCCGCCAACGGCTTCCGCCCCGACACCGGAACCATCAGCGCCTACCGCTCCCCCGGCGGCTCGGGCATCCGCCTCGACGGCGGCACCGCCGCCGCCGGATCGGAGGTCAGCGCCTACTTCGACTCCCTGCTGGTCAAGCTCACCTGCCGGGGCCGCGACTTCGCCACGGCCGTGAGCCGGGCCCAGCGCGCCGTCGCCGAGTTCCGCATCCGGGGCATCTCCACCAACATCCCCTTCCTCCAGGCCGTCCTGGAGGACGACGACTTCCGCCAGGGGCGGGTGACCACCTCGTTCATCGAGGAGCGCCCCCAACTCCTGACCGCTCGCCCCTCCGCCGACCGGGGCACCCGCCTGCTCACCTACCTGGCCGACGTGACGGTGAACAAGCCGCACGGCGAACGCCCCCACCTGGTCGACCCCGCCGACAAGCTGCCCGCGGTGCCCGAGGGCACGCCACCCGCCGGGTCCCGACAACGCCTGCTCGACCTGGGCCCCGAGGGTTTCGCACGCTGGCTGCGTGACTCCGACACCCTGGGCGTCACCGACACCACCTTCCGGGACGCCCACCAGTCGCTGCTGGCCACCCGGGTGCGCACCCGGGACCTGCTCGCCGCCGCGCCCGCCGTCGCGCACACCCTGCCCCAGCTGCTGTCCCTGGAGTGCTGGGGCGGCGCCACCTACGACGTCGCGCTGCGGTTCCTGGCGGAGGACCCCTGGGAGCGGCTGGCCGCACTGCGCGAGGCCGTCCCCAACGTCGCCCTCCAGATGCTGCTGCGCGGACGCAACACCGTGGGCTACACCCCCTACCCCACCGAGGTCACGCGGGCGTTCGTCCAGGAGGCCTCCGCCACCGGCGTGGACGTCTTCCGGATCTTCGACGCCCTGAACGACGTCGAGCAGATGCGCCCCGCCGTCGACGCCGTCCGCGAGACCGGCACCGGGCTCGCCGAGGTGGCGCTGTGCTACACCGCCGACCTCTCCGACCCGGGCGAGCGGCTGTACACGCTGGACTACTACCTGCGACTCGCCGAGCGAATCGTGGCGGCCGGCGCCCACGTGCTCGCCGTCAAGGACATGGCCGGGCTGCTGCGTGCCCCGGCCGCCGCACGGTTGGTGGGCGCGCTGCGCCGCGAGTTCGACCTACCCGTCCACGTGCACACGCACGACACGGCGGGCGGCCAGCTCGCCACCTACCTGGCGGCGGTCAACGCGGGCGCGGACGCGGTGGACGGCGCGGTGGCGTCCCTGTCGGGCACCACCTCGCAACCCTCCCTGTCCGCGATCGTGGCCGCCTTCGACCACTCCGGCACCCCCACCGGCCTCTCGCTGGACGCCGTGAACGAGCTGGAGCCGTACTGGGAGTCGGTACGGCGGGTGTACGCACCCTTCGAAGCAGGCCTGTCCTCGCCGACCGGCCGCGTGTACCACCACGAGATCCCCGGCGGTCAGCTGTCCAACCTGCGCACCCAGGCCGTCGCGCTGGGGCTCGGCGACCGGTTCGAGGACATCGAGGCGATGTACGCCGCCGCCGACCGCATGCTGGGCCGCCTCGTGAAGGTCACCCCCTCCTCCAAGGTCGTGGGTGACCTGGCCCTACACCTGGTGGGCGCGGGGGTCGCGCCCGAGGAGTTCGAGCGCGACCCGGACCGGTTCGACGTACCCGACTCCGTCGTGGGCTTCCTCCGGGGCGAGCTCGGAGTGCCGCCGGGCGCCTGGCCCGAACCCTTCCGGACCCGGGCGCTGCGCGGCCGGGGCGAGGCCCGGCCCACCGCCGTTCTCACCGACGCCGACCGCGACGGGCTCGCCGAGGAACCCCGCTCCACTCTCAACCGGCTGCTGTTCTCCGGCCCCGCGAAGGAGTTCGAGGCGCACCGGGCCGCCTACGGCGACACCAGCGTGCTGGACAGCCGCGACTTCTTCTACGGACTGCGCGAGGGTGAGGAACACGTGGTGGACCTGGAGCCGGGTGTGCGACTGCTCATCGGCCTCCAGGCCGTGAGCGAGGCCGACGAGCGCGGCATGCGCACCGTCATGACCACCCTCAACGACCAGCTCCGGCCGCTGCACGTCCGCGACCGGTCGTTGGCCTCCGACACCCCCGAAGCGGAGAAGGCCGACCGCGACGACCCCGCCCAGATCGCCGCCCCCTTCGCCGGGGTGGTCACCCCGACCGTGGGCGTGGGCGACGCGGTCGGGGCCGGGGACACGGTCGCGACCATCGAGGCCATGAAGATGGAGGCCTCCATCACCGCGCCGAGGGCCGGGGTGGTCGCGCGGGTGGCCGTCGACGGCGCCCAGCGCGTCGAGGGCGGCGACCTCATCGTCCACCTGGGCTGAACCCCGGGGCCCGGAACCGGTGGAGACCGGCCGGGCCCCGGACACCGTCCGGCGCGGACGCGTGGTCCGGTTTCGTACGCTGTTGACCGAACCGATCACGCGGGACCGCCCGCGACGGAAGGAGCCCCCGGTGGCTGACGTGCCCGAGCGCGCACTGGTAGTGATGGCCCACCCCGACGACGCCGACTTCTCCTGCGCGGGAACCGTGGCGTTGTGGACCCGGGCCGGGACCGAGGTCGTCTACCTGATGATCACCGACGGCGAGGCCGGGGGCGACGAGCTCACCCTGGACAGTTCGGAGATCGCCGCCATGCGCCGCGAGGAGCAGCGCAGGGCCGCCGCCGAGGTCGGGGTCAAGGACGTGCGTTTCCTCGGCTACCCCGACGGACGGGTGGAGGCCAACCTCGCCCTGCGGCGCGACATCTCCCGGGTGATCCGGCAGGTCAGACCGGAACGACTGGTGGTCCCCAGCCCCGACCGCGACTGGGACAGCGTAGCCGCCAGCCACCCCGACCACCGGGCCGCCGGCGCGGCCGCCCTGGACGCGGTCTTCCCCGACGCCCGCAACCCGCACGCGCACCGCGAACTCCTCCACGAGGAGGGGCTGGCCCCCTGGACCGTCGGCGAGGTGTGGGTGGTCGGGGGCCCGGCACCGCACCACCACACGGACATCACCGACGTGTTCGAGCGCAAGGTGGCGGCGCTGGCCGCGCACGAGAGCCAGATCGGGGACGTCTCCGAGCTGGAGCCCATGCTGCGGCAGTGGATGGCGGCCAACGCCGCCGAGGGCGGGCTCCCGGAGGGCCGCCTGGCCGAGGCCTTCCGCATCGTCAACACCGCCTGAGCTCGCCCAGACGACGGACGAGTGCGGTGGTCTGACCGACGACCAGACCCGCGACGGCCACCGCGTACCCCGCCCACAGGGCGGTGAGCCCCCCGGCACCGGTCAGGGGGCCCGCGGCCAGTACGAGCCCGCCGTAGAAGCAGGCGAACACGGTCGGGGAAGACCCCTGGACACGGCGACCTATCCTCGAAGGGTGACCGACACGATCCGTCCCCCAGCGGCCGCCGAGGCCGCCCGCCGTGTACGCGACGTCCTGGGCGCGGGCCCCGTGATCGCGCTGACCGGCGCCGGGATCTCCACGGACTCGGGTATCCCCGACTACCGGGGCCCCGACTCACCGCCGCGCACGCCCATGACCTACCAGGAGTTCGTCGGCGACGCTGCCTCGCGCCGCCACTACTGGGCGCGCAACCACGTCGGCTGGCGCCGCATGGCCGGGACCGCGCCCAACGACGGCCACCGCGCCCTGGCCGAGCTCGAACGCGCCGGGCGGGTCTGCGGGGTGATCACCCAGAACGTGGACACCCTGCACGACGCGGCGGGCAGCCGCGACGTGGTCGACCTGCACGGACGCTACGACCGGGTGATCTGTCTCGACTGCCGGGCGGTGACCGGCCGCGCGGAGCTGGACACCCGTCTGACGGCTCTCAACCCCGGCTTCGCCGAGGAGGTGGCCGACGTCGAGGTGGCCCCGGACGCCGACGCCGTACTGGCCTCCACCGACCACTTCCGGGTGGCGGACTGCGCCGACTGCGGCGGGACCCTCAAACCGGACATCGTGTACTTCGGCGAGAACGTGCCCCGTGCCCGTGTCCAGGAGGCCTACGCGCGGGTCGACGGGGCCGCCGGTCTGCTGGTGCTGGGCTCCTCGCTGACCGTCTTCTCCGGCCGCAGGTTCGTCAAGCACGCCGTGGGCCAGGGGAAGCCGGTGGTGATCGTCAACCGCGGAACCACCCGCGCCGACGACGTGGCGGCCCTGACCGTGGGGCTCGGCTGCTCGGAGGTCCTGCGCGCGCTCGTGGACGCCTCGGGCCCGGAGGACTCCTGACCGTTCGACCCACCCGAAGCATGTCCTTTACTACGTAGATTCGTGGACTCCGGGGTCATCCGCCCAGGGCCAGGCGCACGCCCAGGGTGAGCATGACGACCGCGATGACCCCGTCGAGCACCCGCCAGGCCCCCGGGCGGGCGAACACCGGGCGCAGCAGCCGTGCTCCGAAACCCAGCGCGAAGAACCACACGAAGCTGCCCGTCACGGCGCCGCCCGCCCACCACCAGCGGGCCTCACCGACCTGCTGGTTGGCGACCGACCCGAGGAAGAGCACGGTGTCCAGGTACACGTGCGGGTTCAGCCAGGTGAGGGCGAGCGCGGTGAGCAGCGCCGCGCCGATCCCGGTCCGGGTGGCGAGCGCCGTCCCCGGGCCGGCCGTCGTGCCACCGTCCGCCCCCTCCCCCTCAGGGCCCGCGCCGGGCGCGCTCGCGGCCGGAACCAGCACCTGGGCCCGCCCGGGCCGCAGGGCGCGATGGGCCGCGAAGAGGCCGTACACCACCAGGAAGCCCGCCCCGAGCAGGCGGATCGCCACCATCGCCGCGGGCAGGGCCTCGACCAGGCCGCCGACGCCCACCACCCCGGCGGTGATGAGCAGGGCGTCCGAGACCGCGCAGACCAGTACCACCGCCAGCACGGCTGAGGGTCTGCCGTCGATGCCGAGGCGGAGCAGGTACGCGTTCTGGGCGCCGATGGCCACGATGAGCGCCAGGCCGGTGCCGAACCCCATCAGTGCGGGGAGAAGGGTGTCGTTCACCCCGTCAGCCTCCACCACGCACCCCTGTACAGTAAAGCTCAACTTTTTCAGATCCCCTAAGCATTCCTTATGAGCCCACGTCAGGAGCGCCCGTTGCCCTTCCAACCCGACCACCTGCGCACCCTGACCGCCCTGGTCGAGGAGGGCACCTTCGAGGCCGCCGCCCGCCGCCTGCACGTCACCTCCTCGGCCGTGTCCCAACGTGTCAGGACCATGGAGCAGGCCGCGGGCCAGGTCCTGGTCCGGCGTACCAATCCCGTCACGACCACCGGGGCGGGCGACGCCGTACTGCGCCACGCCCGACAGGTGCTGCTCCTGGGCCGGGAGGTGCGCGCCGAACTCGGCTCCGTCGGCGAGGAGGGCGACCACACCCGGGTGCCGCTCGCCGTGAACGCCGACAGCATGTCCACCTGGTTCCTGGAGGCCCTCTCCGACCTGCCCCCGGACCTGGGCGCCGTCTTCGAGCTGCACCGGGAGGACGAGGAACACACCACGGGGCTGCTGCGCTCCGGCGCGGTGATGGCGGCGGTGACCTCCACGCCGGAGGCGGTCCAGGGCTGCTCCGTGGAGCCCCTGGGCGTCCTGCGCTACCGGGCGGTGTGCTCCCCGGGCTTCGCGGAGCGGCACGGCGCCACCGATCCCGGGCGGCTGCCGGACGCCCCGGTGGTGAACTTCGACCGCAGGGACGACCTCCAGGACCGCTTCCTGCGCGACCTCACCGGGGCCGGTTCGCGCGGGCCGGTCCACTACGTCCCGGCGTCGGAGGACTTCGCGCGGGCCGTTCTGCTGGGCTGGGGCTGGGGCGTGGTCCCCGAACAGCAGTGCGCCGAGGACCTGGCGTCCGGGCGGCTGGTCGCGCTGGCGCCGGACCGCCCGGTCGAGGTCCGGCTGTTCTGGCAGCGCTGGAACCTGCGCTCCCCCCTGCTGGACGAGGTGACCCGCCGCGTGCGGGAGGGCGCGGCAGCCCGGCTGCGCCCCTGGGGGACGGAGCGCACCGGCCCCCGCGAACAGAATTCCTGAATTCGACCGGAAGAATGGAATGCGGAGCCATTCCCTTTTCTCGGCGAATTGCTCCGTTCCCGCCCCGGAACAGCGGTTCATGTCCTAGCGTTTCCCTGCGGAGACCACACCCGCAACCCGCCCCCCGGAAGGGAAACCCCACGTGGACCAGAAACGCAAGAGCCCCACCCTGCGCCGACGCCGCCTCTCACGGACCCTGCGCGCGCTCCGGGAGGGCTCCGGGAAGACGCTGCACGAGGCGGCGGCCGAGGCGGGAACGACCGCGTCGAAACTGTCCCGGATGGAGAACACCGGTGTGCAGCGGCCCTCGCCCGGCGACGTGGCGCGGCTCGCCGACGTCTACGGCGTCGGCACCGACACCCGCGAACTCCTCATGGAGCTGGTCCGCGACTCCGGCACCCGGGGCTGGTGGGACGGCCGGCCGGGCCCGCGTGACCACGCCCTCCTGCCCGACCTGGAGGCGGAGGCCGCGGCCCTGCGCGTCCACGCCCCGCACCGCGTTCCCGACCTCTTCCAGACCCCGCGCTACGCGGAGGCGGTGCTGGAGGCCAGGCCCGGCGGTACCGGGCCGGAGGCGGCCGGTCTCATGGAGGCGCACGGCCTGCGGCGGCAGCTGCTCAACGAGATCCGGCCGCCCCGGGTGACCGCGGTGGTCGACGAGGCGGTCCTGCACCGACGCGTCGGCGGCCCCGAGGTGATGCGGGAGCAGTTGGAGCACCTGGGCCACCTGGCCGTACGCCACAACGTCACCGTCCGGGTACTACCGCTCGGCGCCCCCGGGCACCCCGCCCAGGAGGGACCGTTCACGCTCCTGGAGTTCCCGGAGGCCGACGACGACGCCGTGGTGCACGTGGGCACGGTGAGCGCGTCCCTGTACCTGGAGGAGGAGCGCGACGTGGCCGCCCACCGCGCCGTCTTCACGGTGCTGGAGGCGGCGGCGCTGTCCGGTGAGGAGTCGGCCGCACGCGTGGCCGAGGCCGTGGACCACTGGACGCCCGCCCGGGCGGGTTGAACCCGGGCCGCCTACTCGGCGGCCCTGGAGACCTCCGGGGCCTCGGCGAGCAGCGACAGGTCACGCTCGGTCACCACCCCGAAGTGCAGCGCCTTGTCGATCAGGACCTGTGAGCGCCACCCCTGCCCCTGACCCCCGCCCTCCGGCTCGACCCTGAACTTGTCCTTGAGCAGGTAGTCGACCTGGGCGTTCACCGCCGCCGTGCCGATCCCCAGCCGTTGGGCCACCTGGTTCTGGGTCGGGACCGGCGGGGTGAGGCCGCGCAGCCGGGGCTCGCAGAGGGCCACCAGGACCCGGTAGTAGGTGTGCCACCGGTCCATGCGGAAGCTGTTGGCCTCGGTGCGCTCACCGGTGGTGTCCGCCCATCCGTCCCGGCTCGCACCGGCGCCGTGCGGGGACAGGACGGCGCTGCACGCCGCCGGGGCCATCACGAGGAAGCTGTGCTCACCCGTCGCCCCGGGGATGCGCACCCGGGAGGTCTCGAAGGGCACCACCATGCCGTGGGTGTTCGGCTGGACCTGGACGTACCCGGCCAACCGCTCGGTGTTCTCGACGATGTAGGCCTTGTTGGAGCTGAGGTTGCTGATCCGCCAGTGGTCCCCGTGGGAGGTGATGTCTCCGGCGTACCGGTGCACCGCGCGGTCCCCCGCCCCGAGCAGCATGTCCACGTCGCGGTCGCGGCCGCCGCGCCCGAAGGTCCGGGTCTGCCCCGGGCTCAGGTGGTGGGTGTCCATGGGGGTGTCGCTCTCGTAGTCCTGTTGGACCGTGACGACCTGGTCGACGTCGTCGACCGGGAACAGGTGCACGCTCATCTCGCCGTCTCCGGGGGGTCAGAGGAGAGGCCCGCGCGGTCGGGGCCCGCCCCCGCAGGATACTGCGCGCGGACCCGACTGGCGGGGGGAACCGGGGTCCGCCGCACGCGGGCCGCCCCGCCGTAGGTTGGTGGCGGCATCTCCCCGCCGGCACGGGGACCGCTGAGATCACCGAGGAGCACCCATGGGTCTGAACGCGACACCGGTCGACCTGGGCAGGTACGGCGTCTGGCTGAACCACCAGGTCCTCGACGAGGACGTCGCCGCCGAGATCGAGCGCCTGGGCTTCGGCGCCCTCTGGCTCGGCGGTTCGACACCGGCCGACCTGGAACCGGCCGCCACGGCCCTGGCGGCGACGTCGCGGCTGGCGGTGGCCACGGGGATCGTGAACATCTGGGCGTCCCCGGCCGAGGAGGTCGCCGACTCCTTCGCGGGCCTGGAGTCCGCCTATCCGGGGCGGTTCCTGCTGGGGCTGGGCGCGGGACACCGGGAGCTCAACGGCCCCGACGCCGTCCGACCGCTCCAGGGGATGCGGGACTACCTGGACGTGCTGGACCGCGAGGGCGTGCCCGCCGACCGCCGGGTGCTGGCCGCTCTGGGCCCGCGGATGCTCGGCCTGAGCGCGGAACGCGCCGCCGGCGCCCACCCCTACCTGGTCACTCCCGCGCACGCCCGGTTCGCGCGCGGGCTGCTCGGCGACGGCCCGCTGCTGGCGCCCGAACACAAGCTGGTACTGGGGGCCGATCCCGCGCGCACCCGGCAGGAGGCCCGCCGCGGGATGGCCTTCTACCTGGGGATGCGCAACTACGCGGCCAACCTGGAGCGGTTGGGGTACACGGAGTCGGACCTGGTGGGCGAGGGCAGCGACGCGCTGATCGACGACCTGGTCGCCCAGGGCGGCCCCGACCGGGTGGCGGCGGTGCTGCGCTCGTACCTGGACGCCGGGGCCGACCACGTGGTGGCACAACCGCTCCCCGGGGAGTGCGACCTGTTCGGCAGCCTCGCCCGGTTGGCGCCCGCCCTGGCCTCCTGAACACCGGGGGCCGGGACGGGGCGCGGTGGGAACGGGCGTGACGGGGCGGGCGGGGCGGGCCTCACTCCCGGTAGAGGTCGGCCAGGTCCTCGGCGTGGCGCTGTTCGACCACGCGGCGACGGAGTTTGAGCGAGGGGGTGAGCTCCCCGGTGTCCGCGCTCCACTCCCCCGCCAGGAGCCGGTAGCGCTTGATCCGTTCGGGGCGGCTGAGCCGGGCGTTGGCCGCCGCCACGGCGCGATCCACCTCGGCCCGCACCTCCGGGTGGTCGGCCAGCTCCCCGCCCCCGCCGTCGATCCCGCGTTCGCCCGCCCACGCCCCGAGCGTCTCGCCGTCGAGCACGAGCAACGCCACCAGGTAGGGGCGGCCGTCGCCATGCGCGAGGGCCTGACCGATCAGCGGGTGCTCCTTGAGGGTGTTCTCCACCAGCGCGGGCGGTACGTTCTTGCCGCCCGAGGTCACGATGATCTCCTTCTTGCGGTCGGTGATCCACAGGAAGCCGTCCTCGTCGATCCGGCCCACGTCGCCGGTGGCGAACCAGCCCTCGGCGTCCGTCGCGGGCGGGACCGAGCCGTCCGGTCGGAGATAGCCCTCGAAGATCGAACGGCCCCGCAGGAGCACCTCGCCGTCCTCGGCCAGCCGCACCTCGATCCCGTCGACGGGCAGACCCACGGAGCCGAGGCGGTGGCGCCCGGGCTCCGGGCGGTTGAGGGTCGCCACACCGACGGACTCGGTGAGGCCCCACACGTCCATGACGTCCACGCCCAGGGAGGCCCAGAATCGCAGGACCCCGACGGGCATGGGCGCCGAGGCGCTGGAGGCCAGGCGCACGCGGTCGAGACCGATCCGGGCGAGCAGCGGGGTGAGCACGGTCTCGCTCGCCCGCCGGAAGCGCTCCTCCAGCTCCGCGGGAACCTCCTCGCCGCGTTCCCGGAGCCCGTGGTGTTCGGTGGCGGTCTCGCGGGCCGAGGCGACGACGGAGGCGATCTCCTCCGGTAGGGCCGCGAGGGCGGCCCGGACGCCCGAGGCCAGCTTCTCCCAGACACGGGGCACCCCCACGAAGTGCTGGGGCCGGACCTCGGGCAGGACCCCGGCCAGGGCGGCCGGGTCGGCGCACATCCACACGTGGGAGGCGCGGTGGAGCGGAAGGTAGACGCTCAGCAGCCGCTCCGCGACGTGTGCGAGCGGCAGATAGCAGACGTGGCTGGGGTGGGCGGGCAGGTCCACCGCGGCGTCGAGGGCCGTAGCCTGGGCGAGGACCTGCCGGTGGGTGATGGCGGCCCCCTTGGGGTCGCCGGTGGTGCCGGAGGTGTAGACGACGGTCACCAGGTGGTCGGGGGTGAGGTCGCGCCAGCGCTCCCGGGCCGGGGAGGGCCCGGTGTCGCCCAACCGGGCGTAGGGCGTGTGGCCGCGCGCGGGGTCGGGGTCGTCGACCACGACGAGGGTGGCGAGGGCGGTACCGGGATCGGCGAGGAGCCCCTCCCAGAGGGCGGCGGACCCGGGGTCGCCGACCACGGCGAGGCGGGCCCGGCTGTGACGGCACACGTGCGCCACCTGTTGGGGTGCGGCCGTGGAGTAGACGGTGGTGGGGACCGCCCCGGCGTGGACCAGTGCCAGGTCGGAGAGCCAGTGTTCGGGCCGGTTGCCCATCATGAGCAGGACGTGGTCTCCAGGCCGCACTCCCAGCGCCGCGTACCCCTCGGCGAGGTCGAGGACGGCCTCCCGGGCCCGCGCCCAGGTGAGGGTGGTCCAGGCGGTGTCGCCGGGTGCTCGCCAGGAGAGGGCGGGGAGGTCGGGGTACTCGCGGGCGTTGCGCCGGAGCAGTTCGGGGAGGGTGTGGTGGGTGGGGTCGTTCGCGGTGCCGGGATCGGAGGTCATGGGGGCTCCTGGAGACAGCTTCCTCGATGATGTGACCCAGAACACAGTCGAGCGTAGCACTCCGCCACCTTCCCGAGAGGGGCGAAGGAGGACCCTCCCCCACCGGTGCTACTGATGGGTAATATGTTCATGCGTAACCACTGGTAACACCTTTTCGCCCCGCCCTCCGTGTCCCCGCACGACCCCAAGGAGCCACCCCGTGCCCGACTTCTCCCTCCAGCTTCCCGAAGAGATCAGCGACGTCCGGGACTGGGCCCACGGGTTCGCCGCCGACGTCATCCGCCCGGCCGCCGCCGAGTGGGACGAGCGCGAGGAGACCCCCTGGCCCATCATCCAGGAGGCCGCCAAGATCGGCCTCTACTCCCTGGACTTCTTCGCGACCCAGGCCTTCGAGGAGAGCGGCCTCGGCATGGCCGTCACCATCGAGGAACTGTTCTGGGGCGACTCCGGCATCGGGCTGTCCATCATGGGCACCGGCCTGGCCGCCGCGTCGCTGAGCAAGACCGGAACCCCGGAACAGATCGGTGAGTGGGCGCCGCAGATGTTCGGCACCCCCGACGACGTCAAGGTCGCCGCGTTCTGCGCCTCCGAGCCCGACGCGGGCTCGGACGTCTCCGCGATCCGCACCCGCGCCGTCTACGACCAGGCCAAGGACGAGTGGGTGCTCAACGGCGTCAAGACCTGGGCCACCAACGGCGGCATCGCCCACGTCCACGTCGTCATCGCCTCCGTGGAGCCCGACCTGGGTTCGCGCGGGCAGGCCTCCTTCATCGTCCCGCCGAACACCCCCGGCCTCTCCCAGGGACAGAAGTTCGCCAAGCACGGCATCCGCGCCTCCCACACCGCCGAGGTCGTTCTCGACAACGTGCGCGTCCCCGGTGCCTGCCTGATCGGCGGCAAGGACAAGCTCGACGAGCGCCTCGCCCGCGCCAAGGAGGGTAAGCGCTCCAAGGGCCAGGCCGCCATGAAGACCTTCGAGGCGACCCG